>JAOZLI010000315.1 GCA_029934915.1 Desulfocapsa sp.
TTTGAAATTTTCTAAATTAAGGGTGATTTTTTGCAAACGGTAGTAAAAAAATGGTTCCGTGACAAAGCCTCTGGACTTCTCGAAAACGGAAGTGGTCCAAACATAATAGTGCGCAAGGTTGACCTTATTAACTGTCAATTCTTGAAAGTTGGTGCAACCGTTCAGTTTGAATGTCACCTAGACAAACAAGGGTTAATCGCTAAAAAGGTCAAGCTTTTGGGTCAGAATAAATCGAACAAGCCCAAAAATAAAAAACGTAATGTCAAGAAATTTCCTTTTGGTGTGATGACTTGAATTGTATTAAATGAGGAAGTATGTGGTTCGGCAAGCCTTAGTTTGTCGTCATAATTATACAGTTTAGATTCTTCCTGATTCTTTATACATCCGCACAATATACGTAACAAAAATCCCTACCCTCCAAAGTCAATATATTTCCACTATATACGTAATAATTGTTTCTTACATCGATAGAAAAGTAAATACCTATCCAAATACTAGCGCAATAACAATTGTAGTAGATAGTATAGGCGACTTTAAAAAAAACGACTGATATCAGAGCCCCCACAACCCCACTTGTTAAGGATAGCCATCATTTCAAGCGGGGTGAAGGTTTTGCCTCGGGCGCAGAGGGGAAAAGACTTTGCAGTGACTATAAAAAACGTTGGATGGGTACGCTTTTCCTCACTTAAAAGGGAATCTTGCCACCGGAAAACGCCTCTTCATAGATGGCGATTACATCCTCAAGAGATGGCTTGCGCGGATTATTCTCAACAGGCCTGGTGACAGTGAGGGCAATTTTTGCCATTTCAGGGATGGAGTCAAAAGGAATATCAAGATCTTTTAAGGTCGCAGGAATATCCACATCGTTGTTCAATTCAAAAAGCGCATCAACGCACAGTGTGGCAGATTCCCGCAGGGTAAGATCGCTGGTGTTTTGGCCAAGAACCTGAGCCAGAATTGCAAACTTTTCTATATTTCCAATCATATTGTATTCAATGACATAGGGAAGCAGCACTGCATTGGCAAGGCCATGTGGCACTCCAAACATCCCACCCATGGGGTAGGCCATGGCATGGACCAGGCCAACACCAGCCGTAGCCAGGGCTTTCCCGCCTAGCAGTGATCCCATAAGCATGGCAGATCGTGCCTCAAGATTATCCCCATTTGCATAAGCGGCCGGTAAATTGTCTGCTATAAGACCAATGGCTTCAAGTGAATACATCTCGGAGATAGCATGGGCCTGAGTGGAGGTGTAGGCCTCAAGTGCATGGGTCAGGGCATCAATACCAGTGAATGCTGTTACGTGTGGGGGCAGACTGAGAGTCAGTTCCGGATCAAGGATGGCTGCATCAGGGTAGAGAGGATCACCGTTCATTCCACCTTTGGATCCTGTTTTTTCATTGATAAAAACAGCGGTAAAGGTTACTTCTGCACCGGTTCCGGAAGATGTGGGTACCATAATTTTGGGTACACCAGGTTTTTTTATCAGGCCAAGCCCAAGATACTTTTCGGCCTTGCCACCATTGGTCAGCAGGATAGCGATTGCCTTGGCAACGTCCATGGCCGATCCGCCACCCACTCCGACAACACAGTCACACCCTGCCTTTTTGGCAATCTTTTTCCCGTTGTCTGCCAGTTTGAGACCTGGCTCAGGATCAATTTTGTCATACACGGTAAAAGGAATCTTTGCTTTTTTCAGTGGGGCGCTTATTTTTGCTATCAAACCGGCTTTGACAAGACCGGGATCCACAACCAGAAAGACATTTGTACCATTGAAATCTTTTACGGTTTGTGCAAGATCTGCGATGCAGCCTGCTCCAAATTGTATTCTTGTGGGTTGGGTCACGGTAAATGATTGTGTCATAGCAGAGTTCCTTGTAAAATGAATTGTTTGTCAAACATCATCTGTTTGACAGCATTACTTGCACGTGAATGTATGATAGCAATTTACATCTAAAAAAACAGTTAAAACTGAAAATCGTCAAGGAATATAAAGGTATCAGGATGAGTGACAATGGAAAAAAGATAATTCTTGCGAACCCCAGAGGTTTTTGTGCTGGTGTTGTACGTGCCATCGCTACGGTTAAACTTGCAGTGAAAAAGTATGGCGCACCGATTTATGTGTTACATGAAATTGTTCACAATAAACATGTTGTACGTGAACTTGAAATGATGGGTGTTAAATTTGTAGATGATCTTGTGGAAATTCCACGCAATTCCATTGTCGTTTTCAGCGCCCATGGTGTTGCGGTTGCCACCGAAATGCGTGCTCATACCTTAGGCTTACGGACTATTAACGCAACTTGTCCGTTGGTAAGTTCTGTGCATAACATGGTGGAAAAATATCACGCCGAAGACTTTGATGTTTTGATAATAGGGCATCATAATCATCCAGAGGTTGAGGGTACTGCAGGTCGTGCCGGAGGTGATGTGTACGTGGTGGCCAGCGAAGAAGAGGCAGAAAAAGTAGAAGTACGTGATCAATCTCGTGTTGCATATGTGACTCAAACGACGCTCAGTCAGAATGATATCGCAGGGATTCGGGATATCCTTGTTGGGCGTTTTCCTGGAATCAAAGGACCAAAATCAAATATCTGTTATGCCACGTTGAATCGCCAAAAGGCAATGCAGGAACTTGGGCAGGATTGTGATGTTCTGCTTGTTGTAGGTTCTAAAAACAGTTCTAATTCCAATAGGCTTTGTGAGGTCGGTCAGCGGGCAGGGATGGAAGGGCATCTGATCGATGATGAGAATGATATCGAATTGCAATGGCTCACTTCTGCTAAAACTGTTTGCATAACAGCAGGAGCTTCAGCGCCTGAACGTTTGGTACAAGGGGTTATTGTCTTTTTAAAGCAACATGGATTTGACGCCTTTGAGAAAATGAGCGGGAAGGAAGAGACGGTACGTTTTGAACCGGCTGTTCTAGAATAAGGTACGTAATCTGATTCGGGAGAACATTCGTTCTCCCCGTGTTATCCATAGTTGTAGTACCCATTTGCCTCCTTTGTGGGGGCTTTCATGTGTAACCAAAAAGGCGGTGAAGTTTTACTTAGGGCTCG
>JAOZLI010000316.1 GCA_029934915.1 Desulfocapsa sp.
ACGGAACAGGAACGGTATCCAAAATTTTACGAATAATATCCTCACTACTCACAGCCTCAGCCTCCGCCTCATAACTAATCCGTATACGATGCCGCATCACATCCATTGCTGCGGATTTCACATCATCGGGCGTGACATAGCCACGTCCCGCCAAAAATGCCAAAGCCTTGGCCACAGCTTTCAAATTAATAGTCGCCCTTGGAGAAGCACCTGTTTCGATATAGTCATGCAGATCAAGCTGAAAACCTTTAGGATCCCGGGTGGCACAGACAAGAGAAACGATATAATCTTTGATTTTATCATCCATATAAATAGAATCGACGATTTTTCGTGAAGCCAGAATATCATCGGGCCCAACCACAGGATTCACATTAATCTTAGAATCGGTATGATCCACCGCGTCTAATATCATTCGTTCCTGCGTCTGGCTTGGATAATCCACCACGACTTTCAACATAAACCTGTCAATCTGCGCTTCGGGCAGCGGATAGGTTCCTTCCTGCTCAATGGGATTTTGGGTGGCAAGTACCAGAAAGAGATCAGGCAAAGCAAATGTCTTATCTCCGATGGTCACCTGCTTTTCCTGCATGGCTTCAAGAAGTGCCGACTGCACCTTAGCCGGTGCCCGATTAATCTCATCGGCCAGAATAAGAGAAGAAAAAATTGGCCCCTGCTTAACTTCAAAAACCGTATCCTTGGGATTATAAATTTGCGTTCCCATGATATCGGCGGGCAACATATCAGGAGTAAACTGAATACGCTGAAAATCGACATGTACTGCAAGTGAGAGCGTTTTCACCGCCAGCGTTTTTGCTAATCCCGGTAAGCCTTCAAGGAGAATATGACCACCGGTAAGCAACCCTACCAGCAGACGTTCCACCAGATGCTCCTGCCCAATAATGGACTTGCCCATTTCCTGTCTTAATAGATTTACCCAGGCAGAACTTGCTGCAACGGATTCGTTGATGGCCTGAATTGATGTATACCCTTCTGCCTGCTGCACAGGCATTATCTGCTCGTTCATAACAGCTCCTTCTTTTGACGAATATAAAAATTTTCGATGTTATTTAGAGAAACTATAACAAATGAACATTACAGAAACCTTTCGACAACATTACAATGACGTAATATTTGACAAATCCAGGTCTATTGCCATACACTAATAGAGCGACAGGGTAGGAAATATACAAAACAGACAAGGGCAAGCATAAAAATACGATGTTCAAACAAAAGAAAAGACTGATCTTATTTGTCACCATCTTATTGATTACTGGATTTCTTATCACCAGTATATGCAGCTATATCATTTCTCTTTCCTCCTTAAGACACCAGGTTACTCACGCAGAACTGCCACTTACCAGCGACACCATCTATTCAGAAATTCAACGCGACCTCCTCCGGCCAATTTTTATCTCATCACTTATGGCATCAGATACTTTCCTACGTGACTGGGTTTTACAAGGGGAAAACGAGAAAGACAAAATAGTTCGCTATCTTAGTGAAATTCAGAAGACGTACCATGCTTTTACGACATTTTTCGTATCAGAAAAAACACGTAATTACTACCACCCCGACGGAATCTTGAAACAGGTCCATCCCGAAGATCCAGAAGATTCATGGTACTTTCGTGTATCTGATTTGCAGGAAAATTACGAAATAAATATAGACAGTGATATGGCGAACGAAGGCACCCTGACAGTTTTTATCAACTATCGTGTCTATGACTATGCAAACAACTTTATCGGTGTCACAGGAATCGGCTTACCCGTCACTGCAGTTCAGCAAATTATCAATCAATACCAGCAAACCTATAACAGGGATATTCTCTTTCTTGACCGTGAAGGGCAGATAAGACTTAGCAATAACTCATCTGACCAGACAGCACAGCACACAAAAGAATTGCAAAAGTTGACCCAAGACGGAGATTTTATCAAAAAAGTTACAACCACAGCGCCAACAGCTTTCCAATATGAAATTGATGGACATCCAGTATCCTTAAACAGTCGGTTTATTAAAGAATTTGGCTGGTACCTTGTGGTCATTCAATATGAATTGAAAGGCAAAACCAAATTAGTACGAACCCTTCTTTTCAATTTATTATTCTGTGCAATTATCACCGTTGTTATACTGCTTATCACCAATCACACCATTACCACCTATCAACGAGAAATTGAGATTATGGCCACAACTGACAAGTTGACAGGCCTTTACAACCGGCAGGCACTGGATATGCTTTTCAAACAATTACTGATTGACCAGAATCGCAACCCCGATGACCTCTCCCTTTTACTGCTGGATATCGATCACTTTAAACGAGTGAATGACGACTATGGGCATCTAGCGGGCGATGCTGTCCTGGAACATCTTGCCACACTCCTCACCTCCCGCCTGCGAGAAGCAGATATTATATGCAGGTGGGGTGGAGAGGAGTTTATCATCCTTTTAAAGGGATGTGACCTTGAGACCACTTACAACATGGCGGAAGAATTACGCCTTGGAATTATGAATCATCCGCTGCGGTTTGATGGGATAAGCATCGCAATAACCATCAGTATTGGAATTGCAAAACACCAACCCCACGATACAAGAGAAAGCCTGATTGGCCGAGCTGACAAAGCAATGTATAAAGCAAAAGCAAACGGGAGAAATCAGGTCGTTTCGGCATAATCCTGAAAAGCGAAATTAATGAAAAGAACGTTACGCCTCATATTGTTAGGAATGCTTGTACTTCCCCACGCCTGTTTGGACATCCAACCGGCAGCAGCGGACGATCAACTGGATACAGACATGGAATACCTGCAATCCCTCAGTTTAGCAGAACTTATGGATGTAGAGATATATTCAGCCTCTCGCCAGGACGAAAAACTCTTTGAAACGTCCGCTGCAGTGTATGTCATCACCCAGGAAGACATTCGCCGATCAGGCCTGAGCAATATTCCAGAACTCTTACGTATGGTGCCCGGCTTTACCGTTGCGCAGTTAGACAGCAACATATGGGCCATATCCAGTCGCGGGTTTAAACAGCGACACGCCGACAAACTACTGGTTATGAT
>JAOZLI010000080.1 GCA_029934915.1 Desulfocapsa sp.
AAAGCTGTCACACAAGAGGCAATGATAAAGGAGCCCCTTTTCTGTATATGGAGAGCCTCCCGGTCGGGAGATACAAATAGAAACAAACAGAAGGCCACCTTTTTCAAGCCGGTCGAGTTCTCAAGATGTTCGTAATATCATATCGACGTGCTCTATACCTTCATCGTCATATGGCTCACTGACTGCTTGAAAGCCAAAATCACGATAGAAATCCGTTAAGTACGTCTGGGCTGAAATACGGATATCTTGTTTAGGATACTGCTTTTTGCAAAGTTCAAGGCAGCGCCGAACCACTTCACGACCTGCTCCCGATACAGTGCCATCCATCTTGCAACCCAAAAGATGCCAGGAATTCTTGTCCAATTCATCTGCATCTTGATGACGGCAACTGACCGGAATATCATTTTTTTGTAAAAATATTTTCCCTTCACTATCAAGGTGATCGGTATGGGTCAATAAGTATAAAATTTTCTCCTGACTCAATTACAAATGTTGCATTGCGTAAATGGTGTGTTTTCATAAGTTTCTAACCATGCAAGGCGAGATACGAACCCGCTCCAATCATAATTCCACCAGATGTTCGGTTTAAACATTTTACCGCTTTTGAGGAGGTGAAAAAACTCCGAGCTGAAGCGGCACAGACTGCTACCAGCATGAGTCCGAGCATAAGGCCTACAAGGGTAAGGACTGAGGCCAGGGCGATGTCTGCTCGTGTCAGGCCATTGATATCCAGGATTGTCGGTAGAAAGGCAATATAAAAGAAGATTACTTTTGGGTTGGAGGCTGAGATTAAGAAACCCTGCATCAGGCCCTTAACTGCTGTAAAAGGCACAGTGTCGACACTGCTTTGCAGAGACGTAACAGTACCGGCGTTCCACATTTTCCATCCCAGATAAAGAAGATAACAGGCACCGACGAGGCGGAGGATCATGAACAGTCCTGCCCATTGTTCTGCAATGACGGCAAGACCTAAGCAGGCAAGAATTAGATAGATCACATCACTGATTGCCATGCCCAATGCCATACTCACACAGGGTCTGGCACCGGACGAGAGAGACCTGGCCAGCAGAGCAAACACTCCGGGGCCAGGGGTAATGGCAAAAATAAATATGATAAATAGAAATGATACTGCGTTTTCTGGTGACATTGAGATGTCTCTTTTTTTATATTTCGAATAGTTCTAACATACTCAAAGGTATTTGGGGTGTTGTAGTTTATTAATGCAAAGAATAACACGTTCTGAGAAATAGATAAAAATATTTTTAACTAGTCAGAAGTGATATTTGGATTACTCTGTTTAACTGTGAAAAGATAAGGGGGACAGAATAGCTGCATGTATCCCGAATTTGAAATTATCATTGATGTGGAAAAAACCATTTTGGCTACTACTTTAAACAAGGAGATTTTATGGAACTTATCAAGATCATATGTGCCGTTATATTACCCCCTTTAGGTGTGTTTCTGCAGGTGGGTATAGGGAAACATTTTTGGATTAATATACTTTTAACCCTCTTGGGATATCTTCCTGGAATTGTACATGCTATATGGGTTGTAGCAAAAAACAAATAGGGATCGTATATCGAATAAACAAAGTGTCGAATTTTTATCATTTAGGCTGTGCAGGAGGAGGTGGCCAGACATAAACACCATCCACAAGAGGAGGTGTAATGGCGGGGCGGCGGGGCCTTGAAACGGGTGCAGAATAATCATTTTTACACCAGTCATGATCACGTCTACCGCCAAAATATTCAATGGCTAGTTTTTCCTTGAGAAGGAGTTGGCCAAGATCTTTTCCGTCAAATTCCACATCGGCAATAAATCGAAAATATTTCCCTCTCTTAATGTTGTGAAGATTGATAACTCTGGCTTTTCGCAGCAAGGATCTGACTCTGTTTTTTGCCTGTAATGCCATCTTTTTTTCGGCCTGACATTTATTTCTCTTTAACTCTGGAGTGTCGATTCCTCGGATACGGATAGCCATGTTTTTTCCTACAATATCCGGGGCACCTGGAATGTCGAATGTAATGGTATCTCCATCATAATTGCTTATATAGCGCACATTTGAAAAGTTTTCGTATTCTTTTTCAGAGGCGGTGGCTGTGGATAAAAGGGAGATGACAGAGAGGAAGAGAAAGAAAAGCAGTACAAGGGAGCGGTTAATCACCAGTACCAGACCATTTCAAGTTTAATAAAATCATCCTTTGCCATGGCGTAGGCCGGATCGCTGTAATCCATGTCTATAAAAAATGAAGCGTCAAGATTCAAACGTATGTTCTCACCCAGGCGCCTGCTGCTCTCAAGGGCAATGATAGTCGAGCCTGAATCAAGATCCCGGATAACACCTAAAAGAAGTGTTGAATCGGCCATGTCATTCACAGCCAGTCGAAGACCTCCCATGATATCATTTTCATAAACGGTGGGGAGCCAGCCATTGTCCCGGTCGTCAAAGACGTATTCTCCGATAAGTCCAAGATCCATCATGCTTTCTGCTATTCCGGTAAATGTATATTCAAAACCAAAGGTGGTGGCAGCGTAGGATCTGCTTTGTCCGGTTCTATAGTAGGCCTCGCCCTTGAGTAACCACTCGCCTGCTGCCAGTTGCAGGTCAAGACCTGACTGGTTGATTTGCTGGTAATAAGGATACAGCGTTGGCGATTGAGGAGAATCAAGATTGAGGAGCAAAACAGGGTCTCGAGCAGTGCCCTGAAAGAAATAGAGGCCAATATCTGCACTGGCAAGCGTTGTTGCGTATCGAAAAGCCAGGTCCAGGTGGTGTTCTTCGCTGCTGCTTTCGTATTGAGCATTGTCGGTATCGACGGGTAGAGGAGTTCGAAATCGCCCTTCAACTCCAGGGAAACTACGCTCACGAAACCAGGGAAGCGCAAAAGCTTCAACGACACCCCAGTCACCAGGAACACTCACATGCACCATGGGCTGACCAAACTTTTCTTCTCCGTCAAGGGCGTCCACCTGGTCGGTCTGGTTGATAATATCAACTAGATGCACAAACTCGGTGGCTCCCCAGAAAATACGCCCAAAACCCGCTGTTATTTCAAGATTGTTATTATAATAGAGAAATTCAGCAAGGCGTAAATCACCATGGCTTCGTTCCTTGTCCTGGCTGTCCTGACGATAAAATCCTTCAAGGGTGAAGCTGAGATTGTTTTGAAAATCGTGATAGAATTCTATGTTTGCAGCAATAGAGGCAGACTGATCTTCCTGACCCTTCCAGGCAGGATCACTGAGAAAAAGAAATCCTTCCAGGGAAAGATCACCACGAAGTTCAACTGCCTGACTTGTTTGTTGAATACCGAGCGTGCTGCAGCAAAGTAGAAGGTATAGAAGGGCTACTGTTGAGCTTCGGTATGGTGATATCATCTGATACGTTTTAAGCTGGTTGAATTAAAGTCGACCTCAGTTAGTCCTGTGTTGAATTGGTAGTTTTCCCAGTGCAGAGATGTGGATTTACCCGTTTGGTGATTCACCATTTTCATATCGTCTGCCCGCCAGTGTTTGCCAAGATACTGTTGATAACCGCTCACCGTTAATGTTTTAAGAAGACTCTTTTTACGGTCGTAATATTCCACTTTTTGAATGCGATACTCTTCCTTGTCCAGCCATGTAATGCGCCTGGTGTATCCGGAGTTCTTTTTGTCCACCGGATAGGATTCGCTAACGTAACAGAGCAATCCGCCAAGTTCCTCTTCGCGAAGATGTTTGTAATTATATTTTTCAACTTCCTGGCTGGCAATATCTTCGTAGGCAAATTCGCTGCCCATAAAAGAACCGGATTTATTCCGGGAATTAATTCGTTTCACACGTTTTAAGGCTGGCAGATACAGCCATTGCTCATCGTCTCCAACCTTATGGGAAAAGCTTAAAAAAGCAGTTCCTTTGACATCCCGTGGGGTATCAAAGATGGAGAGACTTTTATCACCATCGTCTGCAACCTCAAGGGTTTTACCACGAATGGCGCGTTTGGATTCTTTTCCCTGCTTGTTGCGAAGAGTCATGGTCATATCTGAAGTGTAGTCACCAAACCCTTCATCTCGTAAATGCGCTTCAACGGCAATGGCCAGCCCTTTTTCTTCGGCTGTTTCTGCCTGGACTGCAAGGGGTGAGCTTATCAGCAATAACCAACAAAGAGTTGCCGATAAAAGAGAACGATTGGAAATAGAAAAAGAAATCATTTGGAGCCCTCCAGTTTGAGCAGCAAAGTAGGAAGAAAGAAGAAATCAAGGATCAGTGCAAAAACGATGGTCATGGATGTCATGGCACCCATATGAGAATTGATCTGGAACCCGGAAAAAGCAAGAATGGTAAATCCTCCAACAAGTGCCAGGGTGGTCACCCATATAGCGGATCCAACAGTATTAAATGCATATCTGACGGCATCTTCGGCACTCATCTCATGTTCCTTTCTGCCCCGTTGATATTTAGAGAGAAAATGTACAGTGTCATCGACAACAATACCTAAGGTCATGGCAATCATCACAGAAACGGCAAGTCCCACCTGGCCGACAATAAGCCCCCAGGCACCAAATGCCATAAAGGCAGGAGTGAGGTTGGGCATAAGTGAAAGCAGGCCCAGTTTTACATCTTTCAGTTCTGCAATCATGATAAGAGATATGAGAATAAGGGCAAGAATTGACCCTTTGAGCATGGATCGAATATTACGCTCGGAAATATAGGAGAAGATAACCGTCAGTCCTGAACCGTAGGTGGTCATAGCCGGGGCATGTTCTTCAAGCCAGGCACGTCCCCTGTGTTCAAGAGACAGTACGCCAGCCGTGCCTATATTAGGTGTGGAAACTGTCATTCTGGTGGCTGACTTGTCTACATTAATTCGGTTGTTGAGATCCAGTCCAAAGGGCAGGTTCATTTCGTATAATAACAGATACTGCGCAGCAAGATCTCGCTGTTCTGGAAGCTTATAAAAGTCTGGATCATCACCGTGCATATTTTTATTCAGTCGTTTCATAATATCAGTGATGGAGTAGACGTGTCGTACTTCAGGCTGTTCCCGGAACCAGTTTGCAAAGTTCTCCACGGTCTTGAGATAGGCAGGATCGTTAATTCCACCTTCTTCACCCGAATCCAGATCCCAGTCGATGATTTCCATTCCGGCAAGATGCTCTGCTGAGAGATCAGAGGCTATGCGAAAGGAATAGCTGTGGTCAAAATACTTGATGAATTCATCGTTGAGATGGATTCGTGCAATTCCGCTACTGGTGAGAATGACCATCGTCAGCATGGTCCAGAAAATAGGAGTGCGGCGTTTGATAACAAATTCAGCAAGAATGGCGAATGGTCTGTTGCCCTTGACCTCACGCTGTTCCTTTACCCGTACCGGCAGAATAGCCATTAGAGCCGGCATAAAGAAAACGGAATAGACAAATGCCGCAAGTACGCCCATGGCTACAATGTTTCCAAGATCCCTGAAGGGCGGTGCATCGGAAAAGTTCATGGTAAGAAACCCAATGGCGGTGGAAACACTGGTGATAAACACCGGTTGTAGATTTACCCGTATGGATTCACGAATAGCCTCATGTTTTTGTTTCCCATGACGCATCTGGTAGAACACTGTAACCAGGATATGTATGGAGTCTGCTACGGCCAGGGTCAGGATAATAACAGGAGCGTTGGCGGAGGCGGGTGTCAGCAAAATCCCTAGCCATCCGGCTAATCCCAGGCCGGTAACGGTAGAAAGAACAATAACAGTAAAGGTCGCGATGGTGGCAAAGACAGAGCGCAGAGAAAACAGTATAAGAAAGAGCAGGAACCCAAACATTAAAGGAATCAAAGCCTTCATATCACGTTTCGGTGCTTCCCCAAAGGCAGTATCTATCATCACACCACCTGTCAGGTAAACATCCAGCGCGGGATATTTATCTTGCATCTTCTTTTGTAAATCAAGTGCTGCCGTATTTACCAGCTGTATGTCGTAGGTGTCATCATCGGGCTTAATGATATTAATATTAATGGCGGTAACGCTGCCCTGTGGATCTACAAGGCTATGTAGCAGCATGGGTTCTGCAAGGGCAATTGCTTTGATTTTAGCAATTTCTTCGTCTGTTAGATCCTTGGCATCCCGGATTAAATCTGCGACCATCAAGTCATCTTCAAAAGCTCTGGTGTGCTGATAATTGCTTAACGAGTCTATTCTGCTGGAAAAAGGAATTTGCCATGCCTCTTCAGTCAGATCTTCTATGGCTGCAAGCGTTTCATTTTCGAAGAGGTTGCCGGATTTTGGGATAAGGATATAGAGGACATTTTCAACTTTAGTATAGGTGCTTTCAAGATCTTCAAGTGCTTGAAGCTGGGGGTTTTCTTTGGAGAAAAACATGCGTGAGTCGTTGGAGAAGATCAGGAACTGCATGCCGCTTGCCGCAAGCAATGCGCACAGGAATAACGCGGGCGCGATTATCCAGCGATATTTGACGATAATCGTACCTATCCAGTCTTCGATCCTTTTCATATGGTCTTTCTCAGATTTACTAATAGATTGTTCGAAAGAGTAACATCGAATTTTATTAAAATGATGGTATACAATGTACAGCAAATGAACAAGAAAATATTCACAAAAGACTGTTAAAATACAACAAAATAGCTGGTAATAATTCTTGTCATGACGTACCCTTGTTTAATGTTTTAACAAAAATGAGGAGGAAATGAATGGTCCCCGCCCAAAAAAAACAATTTAGTCTGGCCCTGATTTTAGGGGTCATTATCACAATTCTTCTTGTGGGACTGGGTGCAAGTATCACTTTTTATACCTATCAGATTCAGTCTCGAAAAGCGTTTGTCGATACAGAAGCAATTTTTGATGCAAATTCACAGCGGACTGAAGAAAAACTTCGTGGGTTGATTCACGCTGTGGAGAGTTTTGTTACGGTGTCATCCGTGCTTGAAGAGTTGAAGCTGAAAGAAACCGATGAGTTTTTCCTTCTCCTTCCCTATTTTCATCAATCGTTTTTAAATATTCCGTGGATGGATTCATTCTATGTGGGCTATGAAAATGGATCCTTTTCAATGATTCATGCCATTCGAAACAATGAATCAATTCGGTCAGCATTTTCCGCTCCTGAGGATACTGCCTATGTTATAAAAAATATCAGCGTCGATCAGGATGCTATAAACAGAGTTGAACTTCAATTTTACGATTTAAGTATGCAGCTTTTACAAACTGAAGAAAGACCCTTTGCGGGTTACGATCCACGAGCAAGAGGCTGGTATCAGAATGCAATTGCAGAAGATCAGGTTGTTTTTACAAAGCCATACATATTTTTTACCAGTAGAAAAATTGGTCTTACAATCTCACAACGCCTGAAAAGTGGTAAAGGGGTCGTGGGTGGCGATTCCTCTTTGACGTCAATCTCAACACTATTGCAGCAACAAAAACTGACGGATTCCACAGAGATTATGTTGAGCGATAAATCAGGAAATATTCTTTTCAGTTCTTCAAATGAGATTGTTGCGCGTTTACAGCAGATTCGAGCAGTAGATGCGACTGCTGAACTTAATGTGACGGATCTGGATACCCCATTGGCAAGTGCCTTATATAACGAATTCATATATAAGACAAAAACAATAGAAGGTGGGAAAGTTGTTACGGCGAATGGAGAACAATGGTTTGGTCATGTCAGGCATTTAAAAGGCAGAAAAAATAATGGTATTTCTATTACCGTTGCGTCGCCAGTAAATGAACTGATGGTGGATGCTCGTGCAATACGTTTGCGAAATTTGCAAATTATGCTCCTGGTATTGATTTTGGCCGTTGGATTTGGGCTGTACCTTTCGCGTCGCATTGCAACCTCCCTTGCTGAGCTGTCCTCGCAGGCCGAAGATATTCGTGATTTTAAGTTGCAAAACGAATTTTCCATACAAACAAAGATTAGAGAAGTGGATAGGCTTGCAGATACCATGACGGTGATGCAGTCTGCTATTAACAGGTTTGTTGAGATTGGAAGAGCGCTGTCGGCTGAAAAAAATATGGACAAGGTGCTGGAATTGATTTTGAGCGAGGCACAGTCCGTTACCAGGGCAGATGGTGGTGCAATTGGTCTGGTCACAGATGATGAGAAATATTTTTCTTATGTACTTGTCCGTAACGATAAAATTGGTATTCATGCAGGTGGCACAAGCAACACAAAGCTGACCGAAAATAGTATTGCTTTAGACGTCCCTCTGTCACAAGAAAACTCACTGGAAGTATCTGTTGTGCAGAGTGGGGATGTGCTGGCTCTCGCAGATATAGCAGAACACGTCGATCCTAGCACCGCTATCATACGGCAGTTGCATGAACAACAGGACTATAAATGTCATTCGCTGCTTATCCTACCCCTCCATAATCGAAAAGATGAAGTCATCGGTCTGTTGCACCTGGTAAATGCCAGAGCCAGTGAAGGGGGCGAGGTGATACCCTTTCCTGAACATAAAATTTCCTATGTGCAATCGCTTTCAGCCAACGCTGCACTGGCGCTTGATAATAACCGCTTGATTCGTGCTCAGCAGGAACTGTTTAATTCCTTTGTGCGTTTGATAGCGGGGGCAATTGATACCAAATCGCCCTATACCGGTGGCCACTGTCAACGGGTACCAGTTATTGCAGGTCTGTTGGGGGATGCTGCTTCGGCATCTTCCATGGATCCCTTAAAAGATTTTCAGCTTTCCGTTGAAGAAAAATACGAGCTATTTGTTGCTTCCTGGCTGCACGATTGCGGGAAGGTGACAACGCCGGAATTTGTTGTGGATAAGGCCACAAAACTTGAAACCAACTATAACCGTATCCATGAGATCAGAACCCGTTTTGAAGTTTTGAGGCGTGACGCTGAGATCAGCTATTACAAAGGACTCTGTGAAGGCGGTTCTAATAAAGAAATCCTGCATCAGCAGCTTGAACAGCGTTACCAGCAATTAGAGGATGACTTTAGCTTTCTGGCAGAATGTAATGTGGGTGGTGAGTATATGGCACCCGATAAGATACAGCGTCTTGCACAGATTGGATCGGAAACATGGGAACGGTATTATGATGACAGAATCGGTATATCCGGTGAAGAAATCGGAAGAATGGATATGGCCGCTGCTATTTCCTTGCCTGTGATAGAAACGCTTCTTGCTGATAAGTCGTCACATATCTTTCCACGTCTTGATGGTGGTCATCCATACGGAGATAACCCCTTGGGAATTGTAATGCCAGTTCCGGAATATAGTTATAATCAGGGCGAATTATATAATCTGTCCATTGCCAAGGGGACCTTAACGGAAGAGGAACGTTACAAAATCAATGATCATATTGTCCAGACCATTAACATGTTGAATAGTCTTCCTTTTCCAAAAGAGATCAGAAGGGTGCCGGATTGGGCCGGGAATCATCATGAAAAACTCGATGGGAGTGGATATCCACGTTGCCTTACTGGAGAGCAGCTTTCAATTCCTGAACGTATCATGGCTGTTGCAGATATTTTTGAAGCCTTAACCGCTGCAGATAGGCCCTATAAGGCACCGAAAAAGTTGAGTACTTGTATTAAGATTATGAGTTTTATGCGTGACGATGGCCATATTTGTCCGGATTTGTTTGAGCTTTTGTTACGTTCCGGGATTTATAAGGAGTATGCTGAAAAATATATGAAGCCGGAGCAGATTGACGAGGTGGATATTGGGGAATATCTCTAATATCTTGAAACATTAGTACTTTCGTTCAATGCCTGGGTTTTTGGTGATTCTTGCTGCAGCATGTCCTCGTGTTAGATGTTTTTCGAGTCAATATGAAGGGGAGATATGTTGACTTTGGCTGGAGGGAAATTTATTACGTATATTTCCTGAACACATTGGTTGCACATCATCCTACATCGAGTATATTGGTTTGAAATTTTCTAAATTAAGGGTGATTTTTTGCAAACGGTAGTAAAAAAATGGT
>JAOZLI010000081.1 GCA_029934915.1 Desulfocapsa sp.
TACGACGCCATCATATCCTGACTTATGAAAAAAACAGAACCAGAACAGATAACAATCCGCAAAGAACCGATCAGATTAAGCCAATTCTTAAAACTTGCAAATGTCGTACAGGATGGATTGGAGGCAAAAATACGGATTCTCGATGAAGAGGTTCGAGTAAACGGAGAAATCGAAACACGTCGTGGCAGAAAACTATACGATCAGGACACAGTACAGCTTGAAGACGCTCTATTTCAAGTACAGCTACAAACACCCTGAAAAATCATGGTAACTTCATATCCCTTGAAATCATGGAATAAATTTTAACGTTCTGTTCAACACCACGTAATTCTTTATCCTCTTCCTGCCGAAGAGGATAGCTGCCTTTAACGTCTCGTTTTACTGCCTCCGTTATAAGAATCTGACCAGATTCTGCAACGGACGCCAAACGCTGGGCAATATTTACATCTGTTCCTATAACGGTATAATCGAGTCTTCTTGCAGAGCCCACATTTCCATGAAACATCTCGCCCCTGCTGATCCCGATACCTAAACCGAGCTGCTCAAACACCTCTGATTTTTCCAACCATTTCCTTCGTAACTCCTCAAACCCCCTGCCCAGTTCAACTGCGGTGCACACAGCGGCATCGGAAGGATCATCAATATCAATGGGAGTACCAAATGCTACCAGTGCAGCATCTCCCATAAACTTATCAAGTGTTCCTTTCCAGGAAAAGGCCACATCGGCAAAAAGATCGAAAAAATTAGTTAGAAAAAGATGAATATCTTCGTGGGAAAGATTCTGCACTGCCAGGGTTGAATTTCTGATATCAGCAAACAACACTGTTACCTCCCTGACACTTCCAATTTCCATCAGGCCTTTCCCTGAACTCAACAGAATCTCGGCAACCTCAGGGGCGACATACTGCTCAAAAAGTGCTCTTGTACGCGCATTTTGTTCGCGTTCTTCCATGGAGGCGACAATTTCAAGAGCCATAACTGCCTGTCCACAGATAATTGCCAACAACTCAATATCTGATTTATTAAACTCCACAGTCCTATCATTCTGGCTGATATTCAAAACGCCTAATATTTTACTTCGACCAGTAAGAGGAAAAGAGATGGAAGCCGAAATTTCATTTCGCTCTAAATACTTTGCTAGAGGCGACTGTTCCTGAGTTTGTTTATTAAACAAAACCGGTTCGCCATGGGCATATACCCAGCCCGCTATCTTTTCACCGGACTTCACTGCCACCTGCTTGGCAATGGATTCATCAATTCCACGTGAAGCAACAATGTGAAGCCGCTCATCCTCTTCCACGAACATCATAAGAGATATTGTGGGAACATTGATCTGCATCGTGACAGCTTCAAGCAACAAATCATATACTTCTTCACGTGTGCTAGCTTCTACAAATTTTTCTCCAAGCCTAAAAAGCGGCAACATTGTTTTCAGACGGGTATTTTCTTCACGAAGTTCCGCAAAAGCAATGGCCTCCTGCACAGCTTTAACGATCTGAGAACCATCAACAGGCTTTTCAAGAACCCCGCTAAAGCCTTTGTTCATGGCTTCCATAACCATATCCATATCGGCATGACCTGAAACGAGAATACCAATAAGCCCTGGATTTGCCTGTCGTATACTGTCAAATGTTTCAATACCGGTCATACCTGGCAACATCGCATCAACGATTGCGAGATCGAATTGATGTCGCATTGCAAGCTCCACAGCCTGTTCCCCGCTGTATGCGCAGTGAACTTCATGCCCGACATCGCCAAGAACCATTCGACTCATATCAGCAATAAATGCTTCGTCGTCCACGATCAGTATTTTATGAGAAACCATTTAGTCTGTACTATTTATTTATAAATGAACGCTAAGGGCTCATCCAACAATAACTACGAAGTTATTGTTGAATGCGCCCTAAAGGGAAATTGAAAAATTTAATTAAAGATATCACAAACAAATCCTTTTGTGAATGGCCGTATCAACATTTATTACCTTGAAGGCTCATTTTCTCTTTTTATCATTTGCCACAGGAAAAAAAAACAGGTAAATTCATCAAATTTATCGCTGTAAGGGTACATTCTGTTTCAACATTGTCCGGTTATGAATTCGCAATAGGGTTTAAGGTTTACTCAGCACACTAACTAATTACTTACGCTTTTTTTTATGGTTCAACAAATTAACCCGCAAATACCACTTGCCGAACGCATGCGTCCTCAGTCTCTTAGCGACTTTGTTGGCCAGGACGACCTTATGGGAGAGGGAAAACTTCTTTCAAGTGTCATTGCATCCGGTAACCTTCCTTCTCTCATCCTCTGGGGACCACCAGGAACAGGAAAAACTACACTTGCCAGGATTCTTGCCCGTTCCACTGCCGCAGATTTCGTCTTTTTTTCTGCTGTTCTTTCTGGAGTAAAAGAAGTACGGAAAATTGTTACACAGGCAACAAAACTCAAAGAAGAAGAGAACCGTGGAACCATCTTTTTTATTGATGAAATTCACCGTTTTAACAAGAGTCAACAGGACGCCTTTTTGCCCCACGTGGAATCTGGACTCTTCACCTTGATTGGGGCCACCACTGAAAACCCATCTTTTATGGTGATTGCGCCACTTCTTTCACGATGCAAGACCCTGGTGTTACATCCATTAGGCGAAAAACCTCTGTCGGAGATTTTTACCCGGGCACTCACAGACGCAGTGTCTGGCCTTGGATCTCTCGAACTTTCTTTTGGGGAAGACAGCCTTGCATTACTCACATCCCTTGCCGATGGAGATGCAAGAAAAGGACTCAACACTCTTGATATTGCCGCAACGCTTGTACTTCACCGAAACAGTGTGAACCCAAATGTTTCAGACCTGCAGATCACAAGAGATGATGTGCGGGAAGCCGCACAGCAATCCTCTCTTCGCTATGACAAAAATGGCGACGAACATTACAACCTCATTTCAGCATTACATAAAAGTCTCCGTGATTCTGATCCCGATGGCAGCCTGTATTGGCTATATAGAATGCTTGAATCTGGAGAAGATCCTCTTTATATCTGTAGACGGCTTATTCGTTTTGCCTCTGAGGATATAGGGATTGCCGACCCGCAGGCACTGACACACACTATCTCCTGCAGAGACGCATATCATACTCTTGGTTTACCTGAAGGAAAGCTTGCCATTGCTCAGGCAGTTGTTTATCTTGCTACTGCCCCGAAAAGTAATGCAATTTATAAAGCTGAAAAAGACATACTTCACTGTATTGTTAAGACAGGCACGCTTCCGGTTCCACTGCATCTCAGGAATGCACCAACAAAACTCATGAAAGAACAGGGATACGGAAAAGGGTATGCATATGCCCATGATGCAGACCAGGCATTGGTGGCACAGGAACATCTTCCTGAAGAGATAAATAACAAACGTTTTTATGCACCAACGAACCGAGGGTACGAATCCCTTATTAAAGACCGTCTTGAAAAATGGCGGGTTATACTTCAACAGCGACAGAATCATGCAAAAAATTAATCTGTTTTTTTCACTCATCCTTGTCTTTGCTTCTTGTTCCATGGCGGTTGCCTCAGATACTGACTCACCGCTATTGCTTTTTTATTCAGGTAATATCCACGGTGAAACGGAAGCCTGTGGTTGAAAATCCAATCAACTGGGCGGTCTGTCCAAAAAAGTATTCCAGATTAACAGCCTCAGCGAAGGTCAGATAAAAAACAGATTACTGCTTGATAGCGGCAACCTTCTGTTTGAAAGAGCAACCATTGCAGATGGGCCCAACCAGGCCAGGCTCACCGCGTCTGCCATCCTTGATATCTACCAAGCCATTGGATTTGATGCAGTTGCTGTGGGACCTCTTGATCTGGCCGGTGGTTTGTCACTTCTTCAGGAACAGGAACGGAAACATTTTCCCTGGATTTCTGCTAATATTATAGATACAAACGGCCAACCGATATTCAACCAGATTATCAGAAAAAAAATACAGAATAAGGATATTATTATCAGTGCCATCAGTGCTGCTCCAAATAAAAATATTCCAGGTATTCAGCTCCTTCCCTGGGAAGCTGTTCTGCCCTCGCTTATTCAGGAAATTAAACAGGAAAACAAAGACAGCTTTATTATCCTTCTTTCTTCCCTGAATAACGAAGAAAATGTACGAATAGCCAAAACATATCCAGAGATTCAAATCATCCTTGGAGCTGATTCACGACAGGGAAATATTATTCCGCAATTGACAGATGAAACCGTCATAACCCAGACAGCACAACAGGGTAAGTATCAAGCTCTTATGCAAATCAAGCTAGGCAACACCCGTGTATGGGGAAAAGAAGGAACGAAGAAACTTGCAGATTTACAAAACAGACTTGGCGCCATCAGCTGGCAGCACAGAAGGCTGCAAAAAAAGGCCAACACCTCCGACGATGCAAATAAATATACAGAAAGTCTAACACGTCTTGAAGGGGAAAAAGAGGCCATTAATGCCCAAATCAGAGTGATGGAAGAGCAGATCGCCAAAGAAAAAGAAAGCGGCACCAGGCAGGATCATTTCACCTATCGTTTTATTCCACTGAAGAAAAACATGCCTGACGATTCTTCAACTAACGAACGCGTACAGAAGCTTACCCGGGAAATACGTGAGCTGCACTCTAAAGTGAGACTTTCAAAGGACAAAACAGGAAAAGCATCTCTTGTGCAAGTATCCAAGGCCTTGGTCGGCTCTAACAAATGTGCATCATGCCATGACAAACAAAGTGACTTCTGGCAGACAACTCGCCATGCAAGAGCCTATACGACACTGGTTGAGAAAGAAAAGCAGCTGAACCTTAATTGTCTCTCCTGCCATTTGACCATGGAAGTCATAAATGGGCGGCTGAAATTACTCTCTTCTGAAATTCTGCTCTCCTATCCCGAAAAACTGCAGGGAGTCGGTTGTGAAACCTGTCACGGCAGTGGCAAACGCCATGCAGACAACCCGGAACAATTCAGAATGACACGCAGCCCACAAGCTACCATATGCCTCACCTGCCACACAGAGGAGCATGATGACAATTTCATTTATGATAAAAAACTACAAAGGATATCCTGCCCGGTGGAATGAAAGGGCATGAGATAGGTCAAAATTGCCATTGTAGTCCAGTACTAATTCCCCACAATTCCTTGTCATAAATAATTCCACTGGAATCTGTGACAGAATTATAAAAGACTTTGGCAACACTGAAACTCAGATCAAATCCTTCAGCGAAGGCCCAGACTCCGCCCATGGTTATGGTATCAGCGTCCAGTTCTGGTGCTTCCGCCATAACCTGCTCAGGATCAATGCCAAGTCGGGTGGCCTTATATCCTGTACTCACCTTCCATTTAGGACTGATTGTATACTCAAGAGACACGGCTGCATCGAAACTGTCACCCTGCCCGGCCAGACGTCCCTCCCAGGTTGCTGCCTTTTCCAGATACCAGGTAACATTCACATCGACCTGTAGCGCCGGGACTATTTTATAGGCAAGCCCTGCTCCTAATAGCCCAGGCAGATCTTCTCTACCTTTTACTATACTGTTTACAATCCCTATATCGTCACGATTGATATCCGTATCAAAAAGCAACCTGGTATTGCTCTGATAGAGCAGCCCGATATTCAGTTCATCAGAGGCCGCAATATTCACCCCGATAAAGCCGCCAATCCCCTGCGCCGATTGTTCATAATCAATTCCGAGTGTTTTGAAAGTTCCAGCCTGTCCAGCAATGGAGAAATCCAGATTACTTTGTGCCTCAACATTGGCATCAATATATCTGCAACCGGCAGAAACAGACCAGACATCATCAATGGCATAGGAAGCCCCCAGAGTATAGCCTACATAATAGCTTTTAGCCTCAAGGTTCATACTCTCTATTGTAGTAAAAGGGGATATGGCAAGAACATGGTTTGCAACCCCAAGAGTTGTGGCGTTGCCTTCTGTGTAATCCACAATACCTCCACCACCCGGGATGGTGACGGCAAAAAAGCCTGCCCATTGCTCCTGTTTATACAGGGCGAAAAAGCTGGGAATTGCGGTGAAGGTATCGTCCTGATCGAACGTACCTACTCCGGGAATCGTATTGGTATAGTCTTTGCTGAGGGTAACAAAATCCAATTTTACGTAACTGCCGTTTTCCATTTTCATGACCCCGGCCGGATTGTAGACTACGATATCAGCATAATCAGTTGAAGCATGCCTGGTAAAAGTACGTGTATAGTCAGCGCTTAAACTCTGCTTATTAACCAGACCATCAGCCATCGCAATTTGCGCTAAGCAAAAAGCTGTGAAACAAAAAGTAACAAAGGAAAAATAAATTTTCATACAATTAACAAATCTTTTTAAATGAGCTATAATAGTTTAATAATATCGTGCAATGAGTCTGCATTCTATGCAAAAGACAACAGTAAATCAACTTCTTTCATAATCCGACAAACGGTTAACAGTCTTCATCTATGCCATTGAAAAAGAGCATTTGTGTTAAGGGCTCATTCAATAATTACGAAGTTATTATTGAATGCGCCCTAAGTACCGTAACCTCGCAAAACAAATGACACGAGAATACTTAAAAAAGATCCTAACAAGCGGCTTTCACTACTCGGATCAAGAGTATGAACAGCAATCAAAAACAATGGCTCTCAATGCCATGCTTTTCGTCATCGCAGCACTTCTTTCTGTAATGACAGTCATTCGCTTCACTCTTGGTGATCTGCACCAGGGAATTGTCAATTTACTTTTTTCTATTCTCAGTATATTAACTCTCTTCTGGATGAGAGGAGACATAAAGAGAACCAGAGTTGCAGCACAATTAACATGCTTTTCAGCATGGTTAATTATCAGTGCTCTTTTTATTAACATTCCTGCAGATACGCTTCGAATCGCCTGGTTTCTGGTTCTTCTGCCACCTGTTTTTTTTCTCTGTGGTGCAAAATTCGGCACGTTGATTTCAGCCCTGTCAATTGTCCTTGTTGTTGCAGTGCATAGTTTTGGCAGGAGCGGATATCGTGACTACGATATACTCTATTTTTCCACCCTGACCATTGCCATAACTATTTTTCTGATTTTCTATGAATACAAGATCAGAAAGAACAGAGAACTCCTGCAATCCTTCAATACGAAACTCGAAAGCCGAGTCAAAGAACGTACGATAGATCTACAGAATGAAAGCACAAAACTTCTGGTAACGCTTCGTTCCATTGGTGAAGGTGTTATAACCACAGATACCAGCGGCAACGTCGTCCTGATCAACAAAATCACTGAGCAGTTAACAGGATGGACCCAACAGGAAGCTGTTGGTCTTCCAATTGAAGACATTTTCGATATCATACATACAAAAACAGGTGAACTTTGTAACAATGGCGTAAAAAAGGCCCTTCGCTCTGGTGAGATTATCGCATTTGAGATTAACACGACCCTCATTGCAAAGGGCGGAGGTCAATACCATATAAAAAACAGTGTCGCCCCAATCATTGATCATGAACAAAACGTTATTGGTACTGTCCTTGTCTTCCGGAATGTCACAGAGGAGAGAAGAACGGAAATTGAACTCCTAAAAATAAAAAAACTTGAATCCGTTGGCATTTTAGCTGGCGGTATTGCACATGATTTCAACAATATTCTCGCTGGAATCCTTGGTAATATTGAGCTTGCTGCACTCTACACGACTCCTGAACACAGAGCCTCCCCTCTACTGGAAGACGCAAAAAACGCATCAATTCGGGCAACAAAGCTAACGCAGCAACTGCTCACCTTTTCCAAAGGGGGGGATCCGGTCAAGCATACGTCTTCCCTTAAAAAAATAATTTTAGATTCAGCAAACTTTGTTCTCCATGGCAGTTCGGTGGTCTGTGACTATCAGTTCCCTGATGATCTCTGGGTAGTAGAGGTTGATGCTGGTCAGATAAGTCAGGTTATACAAAACATCATTCTAAATTCTCGTCACGCGATGCCAGACGGTGGAATCATCAAAGTCTGTTGTGAAAACATCAACGATGGTGCCGAAGAAACCTTATCACTCCCCAATGGCAAATATATAAAAACCACCATCACTGATTCCGGTACCGGCATCCTGGAGAAACATCTGGAGAAAATATTTGACCCCTATTTTTCTACCAAACAACAAGGAAGTGGTTTAGGGCTGGCCATCTGCCATTCAATTATAAGCAAGCATAATGGTAATGTTTCAGTGCAATCTGAGCTTAACAAAGGCACAATTTTCACAATATATCTTCCTGCTTCGTTACAAAAACGTTCTATAACTGACCCGCCTAAGACTGATATACTACAACCGCCTCACAAGAAGGCATGTATTTTGGTTGTGGACGATGAATACATGGTACAAAAGATGGCCAAACATATGCTGGAGCACTGTGGTCATAAAGTGTTATTGGCAGATAACGGTCATGAAGCAATAGAATGTTATACAAAGTATTTCATCGCTGAACGCCCCATTGATATAGTTATAATGGATCTGACGATCCCAGGAGGGATGGGGGGAAAAGACGCAGTACTGGAGATTTTAAGAATTGATCCAGATGCCAAAGTTATTGCAGCAAGTGGTTATTCAAACGATCCAGCCATAGCACATTATACAGAGCATGGCTTTGTCGCCTCGCTTGCCAAGCCATTTCAACTGGCCGAATTAAACGAGACACTCAATCGTGTATTAGAATAGGTCAACTTTGCTTTATTGTACGAGGCTACCCCTCAACAAAAACAGCTGGATATTTTTAAGGACAGTTATCACAATGAGTATTTTTATCTATACAAAAGTTTTTATTCCGATATTCTATTAATTACTGTGATACTATTTCTTATCGAAAACAAATAACATTGTCAAAATACTGGGTACCCCCTTCTAATTTAGGTTTATATTTATATTAAAAATGACAGACAAAGATATTATTCTGATCGTAGAAGATTCTCAAGTTAACAGTGAAATTCTGTTACATCTGATGACTCGCCATGGTTATCAAGTATGGACTGCTGAAAGTGGGCAGGCTGCCTTAGATCTTTTAGAAACGAGCTCTCCTGACCTGATACTTTTAGATATCATGTTACCAGTTATGGACGGTTATGCGCTTTGCAGGCAACTCAAACAAGACAAACGAACTAAAAATATTCCTGTGATTTTCATCAGCGCACTGAATGAAACCGAAAATAAGCTGGTTGGGTTTGAAGTTGGGGCCGTGGATTACATAACAAAACCATTCCACCATGATGAGGTCTTAGCCCGAGTTGCAACACAATTAAAGATTTCTCTCCTACAACGACAACTTAAGGAGCAGAACAGACAGTTAGACCTGGAAAGACAAAACTCAGAATCACTTCTTTGCAATGTACTTCCCGCAAAAGTAGCTCAAGAATTACTCAAAACAGGATGCTGCCAGCCACAGACTTTCGATCACGTTACTGTTTCTTTTATTGATATCATATCATTCACACGTATCTCTTCAGACCTTGCCCCAGAATTTATTATAGAAGAGCTTAATGAGATTTTTACAGGTTTTGATCAAATATCAGATAAACATCATTGCGAACGAATGAAAACAATAGGTGATGCGTACTTTTTTGTCTGCGGTGTCCCAAAGAGCAATGAAGATCATGCCTATAATGTTGTGTCGGCTACCATAGATATGGTTGTTTTTTTGGAGGAACGTAATAAGAACACCAAACAACAGTGGCAAGTACGGGTCGGCGTTCACAGCGGAAAAGTTGTCGGAGGCATCGTTGGTTCAAAAAAATATCTCTACGACATCTTTGGTGACACTGTAAATATTGCCTCAAGAATGGAGGGACTCTCTCCTCCAATGCGTGTTAACATCTCGAAAACAACTAACGATCTTCTTCAAAGTAGATTTCGTACGACAAAGAGAAAAGAGGTTAACGTTAAGGGCAAAGG
>JAOZLI010000317.1 GCA_029934915.1 Desulfocapsa sp.
TAAGTTTGTAAAAACACCTGTGCTTTTTCAATTTCGTTCTGAACACTTGCTGAGATGTCAGAAAGCATTTCAAGTTTCAATCCTGTTATTTCAAGAATTTTATCAATTCCTTCAATATCAGGGAATGGATCTCCTGCATAGCCAAGATCAAGGATATTGGCATATATATTGGCAAGGGCCACGTAAGCAACACGAACCCTCTGATCTTCGGGGGCTGCATCAATATCATGATGGAAGCAAATGGCACTTATCATGGCATCATTTAACTTCCATTTTTCAGCAATCAATCGCCCAACTTCCTGATGGTCAAGACCAAGATCTTCCCTTTCAACATCCACGAGTGAGCGCTGTTCCTTCTGTGCTGTATACAACACGTCAATATATTCATCTCCAAAGGGGATTTTACCCAGGTCGTGCAACAGTCCGGCCACAAAAAATTCTTCACACTCCATAACAGGAACACCATTTTCTTTAGCCAGTAGCTTTGCACACACTCCGGTGGCAATGGAATGAGCCCAGAATTTTTTGGTTGGCAGAGCCTTCGATTTTTTGGCACCAGAAACAGAACGAATAATAGCAGTACTAAGTGCCATATTCTTCACCGTATTCATACCTAGCATTGTAATGGCACGAGTAAGCGATGTAACCTTATTCATCAAGGCATAGTAAGCTGAATTAATGAGTTTCAGAACCTGACCAGTGAGAACAGGATCAAGCGAAATAACCCGATTTAATTCATTGGGAGACGCATCAGTACGACTGCATATTTCAAGCACTTTCCCTACAGTGGTTGATAAACTGGGCATACGTTTAATAAATCTATTAATTTTTTTCTTGTTTGCAGTTTGATCGGTTTCCATCATTTAAACACATTTTATTCTGTAATATTAGTTAGTTTCGAATCAGCAAATTGTCCTTGTTTTTTTATTGTATAGCAAGCCTATTCTGAGGTCAAGAAAAGAGAAAAAATGATTCTTTAAACACAGGCAATAATCATGTTGCTGAACAGGATAGATCTATGGTAGGCACTGACCATGGAACGATTTACACGAACACGCCGTTTTTTAGGCGAAGAAAAATTTAGTCTACTCGAACAGTCAATGGTCACTATTGTGGGACTTGGAGCAGTGGGTGGGTACGCAGCAGAAGGACTTGCCCGGGCAGGCGTTGGCAAATTGCGACTGATAGACTTTGATACCATTCAAAAATCAAATATCAACCGGCAAATCCTGGCACTTGAAAATAATCTTGGAGAATTAAAAGTCGAGGCGGCCAGGAAACGAATAGCACAGATAAATCCAAGGTGCAATGTAGAAGCTCTGCCGTTATTTGCAGCGGAGGAAACACTTGATGAAATATTTTCGCCCAAACCTGACATACTGATTGATGCCATAGATGCACTCAACCCCAAAGTCCAGCTTCTTGTGGGCGCTCACAAACGAGATATCGCCACCTTTTCATCCATGGGCGCAGCCCTAAGAACAGATCCTGAAAAAATTAAAACCGGCGACATCATGATTTCAAGCCATTGCCCTTTAGCCAAAACTGTGCGAAATCGTTTGCGAAGACAGGGGGTGACGGGTGGGATACAATGTGTTTATTCCACTGAACAGGTACAATTCGAATACACTGGTCCTGAAGAAACAGCTCAACCGGCGTCAATCTATGAAAATCGGGGAAGAAAGAGAAATGTTCTTGGTTCACTTCCCACTATTACCGCAATTTTTGGTTTAATTCTGGCAAATGCAGTACTCTTACAACTGACACGAACAAATGAAAATTGACCTGAGCCTCTATTTATTCAAAGAGGAATCTTTTTCCTGATGCATTTCATCCAGGAGTTTTTCCGGATTCCTGGCAAAATCATCCAGCTCACCCTTTGTCCCGAAGAATTCCTTATTGAAGCTGGTGATAAGATTGAAATGCTCCCACCGGGTAAGATAATATTCAATAAGTTGTGGCAAAGCTGAAAAAACTGTCACCTGAGGGTCTGCATCCTCATAACTCGACCCCAGCAATTTATCAACAGCAAGGGTCTGACTCTCGTAAAAACTCTCCAGAAACAAAAGCTCACCGGGCATTCTGGCTTCAATACCTATCCTGTTCAACTTACTCACCAACCAGCTAATTACATGTTTTCCCATTTTAGCCAAGGTATAGGGAAGATACAAAGCACGGGGAGTTTTCAGGTTCATATAAGCCCTGATGGTAAGAATAAGCTGGCCAAGATCCACAGGACTAGGGTCGGCAAAATTATATGTCTGTCCTGTAAATTCCTGCCGATTTTCTAATACATACCGAACAAATGGAGATATCTTCTGAGCATTACTATAGGAATGCATTGCTCCTTTTCTAGTCAGGAGAATGGGCATTGCCTGATCAGCGACGGAAAACAATAAACGATGAAAGCCCTGAATTTTATGATCATGTTTCCCATAGACGATGGCAAGTCTGACTGCGGTATAATCGAGCCCACGGGTTTTCGCCAGATGTTCCAGGCTCATCTCAGCCATTAGCTTGGATTTTGAATAATTGGGAAGCTCAGCGCTTAACTGTAAACGATCTGCCTCCGAGAGGTTTTCACCCATGGGCATGGTGGCTGCGGAGCTGATGTGAATATAAGGAATATTGTATTCAATGGCTATTTCGGCCAGGTTCATCGCGCCCAGATAATTTATTTCGTAGGCGAGTTGTGCGTCACTGTTGATAGCAGCAATGGCGGTATTAATAATAAAACATGGCCGATATTGTTTAAAATAGAGACGGGTATCATCCAGACTACGGAGATTCAGACGTTTACTGTTTGGTGCAAGAATTTCTACATTCTTAACCTTATTATTGAAATAATAAACAAGGGCACCACCAATCAAGCCTGTGCCACCTATTATAATGCCAAATTTACAGTCTTGTCTCATTCTGTTCTCAATATCCTCTAGCTGTAACCGTTCGCCAGACAAACAAATTCCTGATCACCATCAAAGCCCAGGTAAATGCAAAATAGAATTGTAGGAGCCCCGCCCCT
>JAOZLI010000004.1:0-2397 GCA_029934915.1 Desulfocapsa sp.
TAGTAAACCGGTATCAATGAAGTAGTGAAAACTGTTCAGGAACACTCCTGAACAGTTATAGTGCTGGGATTATATCACGTGTGGGTTGCCACGCGAATAGTTATAAGGGGGCTGTCTGTGCCATTATTTAACCTAATAAATCCAGTGGGCTTGCTGCAGAACAGAATGAAACTGTACTGTGTGGTCGGTGTGTTGGGTTTTTTGTCGTTGTTTCAATATGGTTGTAACAAAAATGCGTCGCAGAATAAGGCTCTTACGCAAACAGAGATTGCCGGACGGGCAAGTGATGATGCTGTTAAAAGAGTGAAGGCAAAAGCGTCTTCTCACCATGTGTCGAATCTGTTTGATAAGATGGATGCGAGTTTGTATCGGGGAGAAACGGATAAATACGGGGATGTGATAATGAATGATCGCACTGCGGAAAACAACATAAATCCTGTTGTTTTTTCGCACCGTACCCATAGGGATCGTTACACCTGCCGTGTCTGTCATCTGGAGTTGGAATTCAGTATGAAGAAAGGTGATAGTGGTGTCACCAGAGAGGATTATCTTGATGGGCGATACTGTGGGGCCTGTCATGATGGAACCGTCGCGTTTTCTGTGACCAGGCAAGGTGATTGTAATCGTTGTCATATTCCCATTGATGGCAAGGGGCAATATAGAAGCAAAAAAAATGTTGCAGGCAGGATGAGTGACCAGAGTTTTGGTGATGGTGTTGACTGGATGGAATTGCTGCGCAGTGGGAATATCTCTCCAAAAACATCCCTCTTGGATGGAGAAAATTCCTCTACAATGGCATTGCCACCGAATCTCAGTGACGATAAGCTTCGTTGGACCACGAAAACGCCAAGTTATCCAGTCTCCGTTGCGGTGTGGTTTCCCCATGAGGCACATGTTAAATGGCTTGATTGTGCCAACTGTCACCCTGATATATTTACTGTTAAACAAAACGCCACCGTGGATTTTGACAAGAGTCATATCCTTGCCGGCGATTACTGCGGAGCCTGTCATTTGTCGGTGGCTTTTCCCATGGATGGTTGTCGCCGTTGTCATCCAGATAAAAAACAAAAGAAGTAAATGTACGTCTGAGACTACTTTGAAGAATTAGTATTTTGCAAAGTAGTCTGAGTTGATTGTTTGGTCTACGAGGTCACCTTGAAGAGCAGTTTTCGAGGTGACCTTTTTTTTTATTTTTGACTGAATGTTTAAAGCATAACGATACCTCTAATTCTTGTTCCAGTTTTCTGTAGAAAAGCACCAGTAGTGAGCATAGGCAAAATGCTTAATCTTACCTCTATTTAAGTTTTTGCTTGGTTTGAGGTGGTGTTGTTACGTTTTGTATGCTACATTATACCTTTGCGTGTGATAGTGCTTGGTTTTCACTCTGAAATCTTAACTCTTTTTTCTTACATTGCGTCCAATGAGACAACATTCAAAAATAGTTTGGCGAGCTGTTATTCAAGGGATTTGTGTGGTATGTCTCATGATATTCACAGGTGCTCAAACAGGAAATGCTGCTGATATTTATGTAGATGCAGGACATGGTGCTTGTACTGATGAGGGTGATGGTTTCTCCAGTGAACCCTTCTGCTCCATTCAGCCGGCAATAAATTATGCGACTCCTGATGTTGATGATGTTTTAGTGAGCACTGGCGATTACTCCCACATCATTATGAAAAGTGGGGTGGATGTGTTGGGTACAGGGATGCCTAGAATTCTCTCCGATAAAGACGAATCCTTGATTAAATTTATTCAGGGAACACAAAATTGCACACTGGATGGTTTTTTTCTTGATGATTCTGGTACAGACAGTGCTCACGCGATCGTTGTGATGATCGGCTATAATACTAAAACAGCAGATGATTCTGCTCATAGCACAGATTTGACTGTCAGTAATTGTACTTTGCAAGGTGCTGCCACCTTAGCTGATTCGACGACTAATGCCGGATTCTCGCTCCACGGGACATTACAAAATACAAGTATTTTGAACAATACTGTCAGAAATATATATGGAACAGCAATAACTGTTGGGAGGGGCGTTCCAGATGGGGCTCCTCTTAAATATTGCAATGTAACAATTGAAGGGAATTTACTTGAGAACAATGCCTGGGGCGGGGTTTTTCTGAGGTCACTGTCTAGTGACTGGAATATACTCACCATTAAGGGCAATATGATACGAACAAACAGGAGTACCGACGAACAGGATGTTGCCCAGGGGCATATTGGTATTGGTCTTGTCAATATCCACAGAGGATATGAAGACGGCATGCCTAAAATTGATTTTGAAACCGAGGAGAATTGTGGGGTTACTGGTAGTAATATTTGTGGTGTGACCATCGAGAACAATACTGTTGTAGATCACAACCTCACAGGGGTTCTTCTGGAGAACGTCTGGTC
>JAOZLI010000004.1:2497-15417 GCA_029934915.1 Desulfocapsa sp.
TCTGGTCCATTACTCCCCATGTGATCGGAAATATAATAAAAGATAATTCCCTCACCGGTATGAATATACTGGGGACAACCCGGGCGACAATAATTTATAATGACATACATAATAACTTTCGTTCGGGCATTGCTTTCAACTCCTTTTACCGCTCTAAGGAGGCATCCTCGGAAACAGTTATCATTGAAAGCAATGAGATACATCATAATTCCTTTTCTGGCATTTCCACCTTGGACTATGTCACTGGAGAGTTGATTATACGATTGAATAATTTGCACGATAACACCAAGGCAGGAATCGCATTTTTTAATGCTGCTGCTGATGTCACCATTGCAGATAACGATATTCACGACAATTTGACCGCCGGTATTTATACCGGAAATTGGTTTGGACATTACGCTACAGAAAACAGACCTGGACCTGAGGTTCTGTTTGATCGAAGTAGCGGGGCCGTTCACCTGGATATCAAACGAAATAAAATATATGGCAATACCGCAGGGATACGTGTCGATCACGCCTCAGGGGCCATCACCAATAATCTGGTTTATGACAACAGTGAGGCGGGAATTCGCTTTAGTGGTAAAAATGTAGGGGGTTTTGAACCTTTTGGGGTACGCTGGGGAATAACCGAGGTGAGTAATAATACAGTCTCTGATAATGGTAAGGCTGGTATTGTCTATGACAATATTAATTACTACCCCTGGTGTACGGGGTTTTATAAAGGTAGTGATGCGGATAATGATGGCTATCGTGATTTCACCGATATCCCGAGGATGTATCGTCTTGATGATATAGATCCAACAACCATTACCATGCTGAATAACATTGTTACCTGGAATGATGCAATTGGGCTTCGTGATTCCACTTGTGATCCATCTCCTTTCAGGGATTATAATCTTCTCTATTCAAATAATGCAGATTGGGCGGTTGTCATTAATAATGACGAAAAAGCGCAATATGGAAGTTGTGAAAAGAATGAGAAAGATCTGATTTGGACCCCTGAGTTTGAAGATAGGGCTAATCGTGACTACCATTTAGGGGCTGGTTCTGCTGCGATTGGTTATGATTTCCACGGAAATGATCTAGGAGCCTATGGCGGGGATTATCCAATTACATGGTCAGTCAGTCATGTGGGAACGGTACACTAAAGATGGATTACACCTTTAACTTTACTAAGAGTTGGATGTGCTCAAGATATGTATAAACTAATTATCTCCATAGCTTTTTTTATCTGCTTCTACGGTTATTCAAGCATGGCGGCTATGCAGCCAGCCTTTCTGCCTGCAGTTTCATTATTGCTGAGTGGAGGTGCTGGATGTAGTTTACCTTCAGATGCAAAGTGTGCTACCTTTAGCAATCTTAAGTGGATGAGAATTGACGATGGTGTTCTTCGTACTTTTGATGACGCTGGAGAGTATTGCGAAGACCTTGATCATCTTGGGTACACGGACTGGCGGATGCCGGAACAAAGAGAACTTGAGTGTTTGGTTGATAAGGATGAAACGATGTCGCCACCGTATATTAAAGCACCTTTATTTGTTAAGTCTGATGCTGCTTATTGGGCCAAGTCAGGTGAGCGCTGTCGAATAGGAGTCGATTTTGTGGATGGCAGCACAAACGCCTACAATAATAAAACACTTTATATTCGTTGTGTGCGGTGACCTGAAGTGCTTGTAATGCCTTCTTTATAGATGTGAGCAGATCTCACATTCCGCATTTCTGGAAATCTCGAGTGTCTGAAAATGCATTGCAGAATAGTCCATAACCAGCATTTTCCCCTGCAGAGAAGGTTTGAAACCTCGTAAACATGCAATTGCCTCCATTGCCTGCATGCTTCCTGTGGCACAGGTGACGGCGCCGAGGACAGGAATCGTTTCCTGTGTGCTTGATGCAACTGGGAAAATACAGGAGAGGCAGGGCCCCCCAGGCGGATTGAATACTGTAACCCGTCCTTCCATTCCCCACACTGCCCCATGAATTAAAGGAATGCCTTTTTCGATGGCGCATTTATTAAGCGCGTAGCGTGCTTCAAAATTATCCAGACAATCAAGGATAACATCAGCGTCCGCAACCAGATCCGCAACGTTATCTTCCGTTATCAATTCCGTGAGTGGTGTAAACTGCACTGCAGAGTTGAGACTGGAAAGATATTGCGTCGCTGAGGCCGTTTTTTCAACACCTATATTTTTTTCAGGATGAAGAAACTGACGGTTCAGGTTGCTGACATCAACAACATCGGTATCACAGATGCGTACATTCCCAATACCTGCCGTTGTAAGATTTAAGGCGACTGGGCATCCGAGGCCACCGGCTCCGGCAATAAATACCGTGCTGCTTCGGAGCATGTCCTGTGTTTTCTGTCCCCATCCTTCAATGAGAATTTGTCGTTTATAACGTTCTGGCTCAAGCATCTCAGTATCAGTGGTTAATTGGCAAGTAAGGATTTACAGCATATATCCTGTTCAGAGAGCAGAGGACAGAGCTTGCTGGTATCAGCGGGCCTGCTTTGTTTTGCAAATTCCGTTTTAACATAGGCAATAGTACGTTTTGTAAGTTCCTGCGATTTGCCTATATGATTTGCTGGTAACATGACCTCTTGTACTTCTTCTCTGGTGAAATGATTACCCATTTCAGGGCGATCCATAAGAAGATCAAGGAAAGGCATATTTTGTTCAATGGCCTGCATGGATATTTCGTAAATAAGGGTATGTGCCGTCTGTTTTCCTATCTTCAAACCGAGGAAAAACATCAGCGCTTCTGTGGAGATCAGGGGTGCTGCCTGATTTACATTTTCTATTACTCTGTCCTCATGAATCCTGAGGTCGCTGAGGATCTCCTTCATTAGCGAGAGCTGGCCGCAGACAAAAAGAGAGGTGTCAGTAATTGTGACCCATTCAAGGCGTACAGAGCGATAATCCCGCTCATGTTCGTTGATCATACCATCAAAACCAAGGGTGGCATTGGCGTTAATCAGTTTGGCCAAAACAACGACCTGCTCGCACATTTCAGGGTTTCTTTTGTGGGGCATGGTGCTGCTGCCGATTTTTCCCATCTGGAAAGGTTCTTCCATCTCGCCTATTTCGTTTCTGGCGAGACAGCGGATCTCGTCGGCAATTTTAGCAAGAGTACCAGAGATCATAGCAAGAGTGGTCAGGAACTCGGTGATGCGATCACGGGACGCATGCCAGGCAATATTGGGAGGGCTGAGGCCAATTTTTTCTGAAAAGAGATTGAGTAGTTCAAAGGCCTTTTCGCCAAATGGATCCATGGTGCCAACACCGCCGAATAACTGGCTGACTAAAACGCGACTTTTAAGCTCTTGTAAGCGTTCGTAATTGCGCCATAATTCGTCTAGCCAAACCCCTATCTTAAGCCCCATGGTCATGGGAAGTGCATGCTGGGTGTGTGTGCGGCCAATGGTCACCAGATCCATGTGCTTTTCGGCCAGTGCCATCACTTGTTCTATGATAATGCCCAGGTCACGTTCGGTTATTATCAGGATATCCTGAATTTCAAGGATTTGAGCAGTATCCTGAATATCCTGTGTGGTGGCGCCAAAATGGATAAATTGTCCTGCCTCTTTGTCACAGACATCACGTAATGCATCAAGCAAAGGCATCAGGGAGTGGCTTGTTACTTTGAGGCCTTCTTTGATGGTCGAGAGGTTTAAGGTCTTGATCCAGGCGTTATCTCGAATATTTTCTGCAGCTTTTATTGGGATAAGACCCAGTTCTGCCTGCGCCATGGCGAGAGCAGACTCAACATCAAGCCAGCGCTGATAACGGAGAATATCGCAGAATATTTCACGAGCTTCCCGGGTGGTATATCCACTACTGTAAAATCCGGAATCGACAATATGGCTGCTGACATTACAGGTGCATGAAGATGTTTTGTTTGGCATTATTTTTATAATGTTGTCGGGTCGGTCTTTCGTTGCTTTTGTATCTCAGCCAGGGTTTGATCGACTATTTCTGTTGCCAGGCCCGTATAGTTCTCAGGGTGATCAAGTGGTTCAAGACTCTCTTCTGAAAAGTAAGCACCAATTTCCTTGTCGGCAAGCACTGCTTCTTTAAGATTTTCACCAGTTTCATTACAATGTTCAGAAAGTTGATGCAGCTTCTCCAGGGATTTTGTTTTTCCCAGAGACTTGCTGAGCTGGAAAAGCAACCATTCAGTGGTGATTAGGTACTTTTGTCGATACAGATTTTCAAGCATTCGTTCTGGACGCACTGTAAGACCTGTAAGAACATTTACCACAGAGTGTAACATATTTCCGCTATAAATGCAGATTTGAGGAATAGCTAACCACTCAGCCCAAAGACTTCGTGGATCACGTTCATGTTCATGGGCGACGGATTCGACAACTGTGGAACTTAAGCTTCTGATATGTTTAGAAAGCGCAACGACTCGCTGGCAGATAACAGGGTTTTGTTTGTGTGGCATGGTACTGCTTGCCAATGCCCCTTTTATGGATGGTTCCTGTAATTCGCCGATTTCTGTTTTTTGCAGCTGAAAAATCTCATTGGCAATTTTGGCCAGGGTCATGGCCATGATGGCAAAATCTGATGCGAGTTCTGCTATGTTATCACGGGAGGTGTGCCATGAAAGAGGACTGTATTCCAGACCAAGATTTGCCATGGTTTCCTTCGCTATTTTAATGCCCATAGGTCCAAGAGCAGCGTAGGTCCCTACAGCACCACTAAGTTGTCCGCAGTTAATAATTGAGTTGAGGTGCAGAATACGGTCAATATGACGCCGTATCTCTGACGTCCAGACGCTGACTTTTAAACCAAATGTGGTGGGCAGTGCTTGTTGACCGTGCGATCTTGCTGCCATGGGGGTAGCGCGATGTTTAGCCGCAAGCTCAAGGCATACTTTCTCAAGGGTTCTGAGGTCACGATAGAGTAATGTGATGGTGGCACGCAGTGCAAGAATTTCACCTGTGTCCAAAACATCTTGGGTTGTGGCTCCATAATGGACATATTCTCCATTTTTTTTGCTACAGGCACGGCGAAGTCCGCCAAGCAAGGGAACAACAGAATTTCGGCTTTTTGCATATCCAGCTTGAACACTTTCAAGGTCAATATATTCGAGTTTGGCCTTGGCTGCTATCTCTAGGGCAGCATCTTCCGGGATAACACCGAGACGACCTTGAGCTGTGGCAAGAGCAGCTTCAAAATCGAGCCATCGTTGAAATGTGCTCTGTTCATCAAATAGATTTTCAAATTCAGGTGTACTGTAAACATGGGGGTTTATCTGATAATCAAAGGGATGTACTGGCATGACAAGTGATTTGGGGTGAAAATTTACGGTTTACCGTAGGGACGTGTATCCGGATAAAGTATTGCTTCAGAGCAGAGCTGTAAAGCAATATCCCTGGGAAGGCGATCTTCCAGTTTGCTGCGGCTAAGAGTCTTCTTTACTATGGCGCGGGTTTTTGTGTGAACATGCTGCAATACTTCTTGTGGGGTGGGAAGGGACTCGGGGGCAAATAATCCTTCCATGGATATGGAACCACCGCACCCTGCTATCATATCGGGAACCAGAAAAATACCACGATCATGAAGTGTTTGCTGGGCCTCAGGTATAACGGCCAGATTAGCTCCGCAGGCGATGGCTTTGACAGGAATGTTGCCTGCAATTTGCATACAGACAGCCTCTTCAATGGCTGCGGGAATAAAAACATCACATTTTACGGAGTAAATGTCTTCGCTTTCTCCGTATGTGCCTATGGAGGCATTCTTTGGCAGCAACCCGTTTTGAGAATGTTTCAGTAAAAATGGAATATCCAGAGGAGTATCCACTGAGCCTATAAGACTTTTTTCCTGGTCAGCGATACCAATTATGTTGACACCTGCCTGATGCAGGAAATAGGCAGCTCCGGTGGCTAGCCCACCAAATCCCTGGATAGTAACGCTGGCGGTTTCTGCTGGCAAGTCCAGGAAATCAAGGGTACCGAGACAGGACGCGGCAAGGCCGGCTCCAGCACGTAATTTTCCAAGAGTGGCGTGTCCAACTGGTTCGGAAAGAAGTGCTATTCTGTCGTTGAATTCTTCTTGGGTATACTGCTGGGCACTGGCAACTGCAGTTTTTATGGAAGATATTCCCAGGCGTGCGCATATAGCATCGAGTTCGGGCATATTGGTGTTCATGTCCGGTCCCATGGAATATCTGTCAAGGATGTATGGTTTTATCGCACGAATAAAGCGAAATAAAGCCTCTGCCTTGCCAGGACTGTTAGGATCGTAATCAATACCACTTTTTGCGCCATCGGCCCTGATTCCGGCAATACGCATTTTAAGTGTCATGGTCGCTGCAAGATTCTCAACACAGTTGCAGGTAAGTCCTTTTTGAACTCTTAAGCCCCCGGCACAGAGATTATGGACGAGAGAGTCTATGACCAGCCATCCTTTAAAACCTTCAACGGGGTCAGTATATTCTACAATTAAATCAGGATGCGGTGACACGTTACTTATCATTTGGATGCGTTATTTTGGTGGCTGATGACAAGTGGGATTTCTTTCTCAAGGACTCCTTCGTAAAAGGCCTTCATTGAAGGCTTCTCAATATCTATCATGGAAATAATAAAGGAAAACAGATTACTGTCTTTTCCAAGGACTGTGTCGAGTACTGTGGGCGTGTCACGAATAGCATCACCTTTCCAAGGCACAATATGCATATGGTAGGTTCCAAAAATCTGCATATTTTGCTTGTCGCATTGCTCATAACATCCCATTAATTCTTCAGGATCCGTAATCCAACCGCGCTGACTGAGTGGAGTTGTTGAGGCAACTGCATGCTCCGTCATCATGGTATCCATATAGGTTTTTAAGGGTTCCTGGTTTCTGGCATTTTTCTTCACGGGTAATACGAGTTCTACTGTGAGTATACGTTCCTTACAGGTTCCTGCAAGAATTCCGTAGGCACGTTTTACTTCGCTTTCCCCAGGCAGGAAATCTCCGGCAAGTTTCCTTTTACAGTGGTTTACAACATCTTCCCAAAGGGTGTCAGGAAGTGTAATTTGATCAACGTCTTGAAACAGACTCACAGGATTTCAGCCTCCGGCAATAGGAATTATCAATGTGATTTCATCGCTCTGGGCAACAGCCACTTCTTTCCATTCAGTAGTTGTTGCGTTAATACTCTTACCATTAATAAAGATAGAGAGCAAACCCGGTTGGTCATGGATGACCTGTAAGCCAGAATGAAGTGCAAGCAGATTCTCAAGATTTTTAGCAAGAGTATCACCTGTAACGCTGACTTCACGCTGGTTATCGGTGTGTTTGCGAAAAGGGAAGGGGATGATGATTGTGGCCATAAGTTATCCTAATTGCTTCTGTACTTTTTGTAACGCTTCAGGGAGATGCGCTAAAATTGTATCTATTTGACTTGCAGGAGTTGGTTGTGCAAGTTCTCCAGCCACTCTGTTTACACGTCCGGCAATTCTACAGGATTCCAATGGGCTGACACCAGCATACATCAGGCCGCTGATCATACCGGTGATCAGGTCGCCGGTTCCTCCGATTGGTTCCATGGTTGGTATCGAAGGTTCTTCAATGGTATCTACAATTACACCATCCTGACAAATATAGTCAACCTTTCCTTTTACAAACATGGTGGGAGGTGCATTGTTGCTGGCGTATGCCCTTCGAATTAATTCAGGTACGTCCTCCTCCATATTGAAAATAAAACCACGGGTAAAGCTTGGATGGTCAGCTTTCTCATCAGCAAGAAATGCAGTTTCCCCAAGATCGGGAGTAAATACTGTGTAGTAATGCGCATCCCCACCAGCCTTGGCCACATACATACTGCCGGCATCGGCTATCATTAAGGGTTTTTTTTGCATGGTGTCAATGGTTTCGAGTATCTTTTTATTAAGTTTTAGATCCGGCATTACATAGTGAAGAGTCATGACATCTATATCCATTTCAGGCAAATGGTCTGCAAGATGTTTATATATTGCAACACTTCCTTCGCGTTTACCAATATCACCTGCTACCATACCAATGGGTGCATCAATCCCATATTCACGACAGATCAGACACGCGGCACTCATCATGGCCTCGTTCCCTCTGTTCATGGGAAGTTCCTGACCTTTGATTTCGATCCCATTGTCAGTGATCTCAATGGGACCAATTAAGAGAGGCAGATGTTCTACAGGGACGGAACCAGCTAATAGCAACATGCGTTAGACTCCAATAACACGGATAAGCTCTTCTCTTGATGTATTAAGAGAGTATGCACAAAGAGAAAAACCAACTTCGCCGGGATCCGGGGCTTCGCTCAGTTTTTTGCCAAGCATTGCTGTTGCCAGATAGGGAACATCGGGACAACCGCCGCCAGAGATGTTCACAATCTCCTTTGTTTCCTGGTCGACTGTCATTTTCATGTTGGCGGCTCTGATCATTATATATTTGTCATTATAAATCGTTGTACGGACAAACTGCAGAGGCTCCATACCCTTGGAGGTGATAGGGACAACATCAAGGGGGGCCATGCCAACACTATTTAGAAGCTCAGTAATGGCAGCTTCAGCCTCAAGAGGGAATTCTACGCTGAGATCACAGCCGGTTCTGTATGCTGGTGGTGGACTGACAACGCGAATAGTATACCCTTCATCACGGAGTATTTCTTCAACGGAAATAACGGTGGTAGGGTGGGCGAAGACGAGTAGGCCACGAGTTACAGACTCTTTTTTGTCTTCATCCTTCTTTGTGAAACCAAGTTTATTGAGAAATCCCATGCTGTCTCCTTGTCCTGAAAAGGACAAATGATTTTAGGCCACCTTATAAATTATTATTTAATCTGAAATAATGAATTTTTCAAGGCACCCTGTTTAACAACTTTGTATCGGATATTATCTTTTTGCTACTTTTCGGTACGTAAGAATAACAATAAAACAAAAAATAAGGCCGGTTAGTACGGCGATCTTTCCATTAAAGGAGGGGCCGGCTGAAGTAGAACGTAAGAGCCAGGTGATAACGATAGCAGCACCTGTCAGCATACCAAAGCAGGTTATACCGGCATCAACATCTCCCTGCCCGGCTTTAATCAATTGCCTGAATGGGCAGCCGTCGATAAGAACTGAAGCTAGTCCCACCAGAGTCATGGCTAAAAATGTCCAGCCGTGTCCCATATGAGATGCGGGTTGTCCATTAATGCCTAAATTAAATTGCCCGGTTAACAGGCTAAGCAGCAGGGCTGATATAAAAAATGTGAGAACTCCGTAAAGGAGTGTAGTTTCGCGGAAGAGAAAAAAGTTGCGAAGACCTCCTGTAATACAAAGCCCAGAGCGTTGAGCCAATGCTCCAACAACAAGGCTGATGGCAAGAGAAATGAGCACTGGAGCATGTTGAGCGGCAGGACCAGTTTGGCCTTGATTGATAAAAGATGGCCTGAGGAATATAAAAAGAAGAAGAAGAACTCCAATGGTGGGAAAAATATAGCCATTTATGGTTGGCATGGATTTCTCACGGTCAAGTACAACTCCAGCTCTAATATATTTTGCTCCGAGCCAAACACCAAAAAGCAGACCAAAAAGAGCAGCAACAGCGGTTAAATCTCCGCAGGCAAGGCGTTGAATCAATTTAATGGGACAGCCAATAAAGACAGCACAGCCAACTATAATGAAAAATCCAAGAAAAAATCGTATAAGAGGAGAAGAGCCACCTGTAACCAGGAATCGCCTGGATTTTTTGGCCATAAAAAAAGAGCCAAGCAGAAAGCCAACGAGTTCAGGTCTGAGGTAACTCATGCGCAGGTCGTCTTGTAACTGCAGAGCTCCTGCAAGGTTTTCCATAAAACAGGATATACAGATTCCTGAGTTTACAGGATTACCTAAAAAGGAAAGCAATACTGCCCCAAGTCCAAGGGAGGCACCGGCAATAATAGCAATATCTGGAGTTTTGAAGTTGCCCACCTATTCGCACCCCCCGGCAATGCGTCGTTGCAGGTAGTAGATATCTTCTAACGCGATATCAATGCTCGTATCACCAGGTTTCAGTTTCTTCTCCCGCAGTAGTTTACTTCTGGTCTCAGAGATGACATCCATAATCTCATCTCCCATAAAGAGTGGAGTCTTTTTATCAATATAATCTGGAGAACTATCAATAGCTAATCTGTAACTGTGAATAGCTGTGGCGCTTTCGCCCAGCCCATACTGAAGTTTAGCCCGATAAATGAGAGATTGAGGATTGTCGGGGTTGGATGCTTCGATTTCCTGCAGTTTGCTATCAGCTTGCGAAAATTGTTTTTGTTTAAGAAGGTCAACAACGGAAGCGTAAAGAATTGTGTTTTTTGAAATTTTATCCTCATAGATCTTTTGCAGATCGATCTGTGGATCAGTTGTAGCCTCAGGCGAATTCAGGACAGCAATATGGTTCTGAATCAGCATACCTGCAGTGACAATGGTCAGTGCAAGTAGTGCTGAAATCGTAAGCTTCTGAATCAGATCCATGGCGTCACAGGGATTAATTAAGGCCTGCGCCAGCTACAGGTGCTTGTAAAAAATCAGAGAAATCAACAGCACCAAGGGTCTCATCCCAGTCATGATCCTTTATGAGCTTTTTGATTGCACCCTTGTCGGTTGTTCCCCAATAATTTCCACTCACATTAATATCGGTGGCCTGGCCTTCAAGCATTGAGACATTGTAATCTGTATTATCACTGATATTGTTGTCTCTGAGGTGGATAGTTTTCACCTTGAAAAAGATTACGCCTTTTCCATTTCCCGTAATGTTGTTGTATCGTACATTCGCAAGACCACCTTTTTTGGCATAGATACCAAAAAACTTGTTGTTATTGATCTCGTTATGAGAAATTGTTGGGGTGGAGCCACCACCATAGAGAATGCCACCACCATTTTCTGTGATGGTATTGTACAACATGGGTAGAACACTTTTCTGTGAACCTTTAAGGTTCTTCTGGCCAACGGCAACACTATTATGATGGAATTCGGAGTGAGCCACAACAACCTGGGCAGAATGAGCATGTACACCGGTATGTGCGTATTTTACGATACAGTACTCGATGATATTGTCGTCTGTGTTGAGAAGATTGATTGAACCCCAGTCACCAGGATGAGGGACTTCTTCTGCACTGGTAAAGACAATTTTATTTTGAGGAGTTCCCTGGGAGTACAAGTGTCCTCTCACTATCAGCTCTGCCCGAGGGAAATGACTGAGTCTGTCCTGGCTTAATTTTTCCGAACCAAATTCTTCAATTTTGGCGAAACGTACAGTTGTGCCCGGCATGATTGTGAGTGTTGCACCTTTGGCAACTTCAACGTCACCTTTAATTAAAATTTCTCCCTGCCAGGTGGTGTCCTTATCAAGGATTGACTTGTTGAGAATTTCTTCACTATATGCAGGATTAAGTAATAGAAAAACAAGGGTAACAGTGGTAAAGAAGGTGAGTGCTATCGATTTCATTTGTCAGGCCTCGTTTATTAAAATTTTCTATAAGGTGCCATATTAGCACGTTTTAGATTCTCACGGATTATGTCGTATTCACTGTCAACGACAGGCGCAAATCCGTCAAGCAACATGCGGTCGAGTACTTTTAATACTTCTCCATCGACGAGCACGCTTTCATCTTTTTTCAGATTTAAGGATAGTTCCCTTACTTCATCCCGCAGAGCTTGGGGGACACTGTCCCGAGCGCCAATGGTACAGTACGGCATTGGTTTACTTTCAACAATGATGTTAAAATCATCCTTCTTAAAGATATTTTCATCTATCATACGATCAAGATCAATTCGGGGTGCTGCGCCAACATCATATTTGCCGTAAAAAACACCATAAAGGACTTTGTCATGTTTGGCAGAGCCGGCGGGTATGGCATAAGTTGAAAAATCAACATCAGGATCGAAGCCATTTTCGAGGAGAAGGGAAAATTGTGACATATAGCCAAAAGGTGCCATGGCGGGACCAAAGAGCATGCTCTTTCCACGCATGTCTTCTATTGTTTCGATGCCACTATCCTTTCGGGCAATAATGGTACCAGTGGCTTTATAACCATTTCGCCCACGAATATCAACGCCAAGAAGTTCAGCGTTAAAGCGTTCTTTCAGAATAATGGCGACAATGGAATTGACATGAAAAAAGTCAATCTTGTCTTCTTTGATAAGGTCCTCAAACTCGAAGGTGTTTGCCAGAATCATTTCAATCTTACGGCCAGTCTTTTCACCTATATAGGCAGCAAACGGACCAAACCGTGCTTTGGACAACTCGTAACTGTCGCAAATCATAAAACCAATACGGAGAGGTTTTTCATTGCTGACTTTTGGCTTCTTGTCATCACTGCTACACCCTGTGAACAGGAAAAGTACAGCGCAAAGAAGGAGGCAGGTAATGTGTTTCATTCTGCTGCTCCTGTCTGCTGAGAATTGTTGAGGATATTGATTTCATTCTCAATCCACGTCATGTCATACTCACCAGTAGCAAGAGATTTAGCAAGATTCATTTCTTTTCCAGCAATTTCCTCTTGACCCGCCATTCCATGAGCTACGGCAAGGTGTACTAAAAGATACATGTCATTGCCATTGATTTTTTGTGCTTTTTGCAAGTATTCAAGTGCCTTGGAACTGTTTTTTTCTTTCAGGTAAATCATGCCCATACCATCAAGAGCATTAAAATTGTGAGGGTCTTTCTCAAGAATTAACTCCAGCTGTGTCCTGGCATTAGCCATTTCCCCAGAATAAAAATAAGCCATGGCAAGATTGTTTATGGTCTCAAGGTCATCTGCATTCATGTACAATTTCATTTTGTATTGCAGGATCTGCACTGAAAATGGAAGCTTGGATATGTTTCCGTGCGCAGTAGCCGAACCTGCCATAAATACAACCATAATTAGAGCTAAAAATAGTTTCTGCATCTCTTCCCTCTTTGTTTGTGTCTACACAAAACAACTAATTCAAGTGT
>JAOZLI010000004.1:15517-20097 GCA_029934915.1 Desulfocapsa sp.
TCAAGTGTAACCGTTTTGTAAGATATGTATCTGACAAAGCCGTTCAACATGTGTTTTTTTAAATCAGATTTTGGTCTTTCAGGAATTTTCTGACAACGCTTTCAGGTTCGTCGGTTTTGGCTGCTTCAATCAAGCGTTGTAAAGTTCTTCTATCTATACGTCCACCAAGTTTATTTACCACTCTATCAAGCACCGGGAATCGGTTGAGTACTTCCCGGGTTGTTACTGGTATCGCTAAAGAGACCTGCGATGATTCCTCACCGTTGTCATTTATAACAGGGCCTTTGTAGCCAAGAGGTTTGAGCCATACCATATCAAAGGTCTCAATATAGTGCTGCTTTACCAGGCCATATTTTTCCTGATCTTCGCCAGCTGCGGCTGTACCATAAATATTCGCCAGCCCAACGTTAAGATAATTTATAAAAATATCGGCCTTGCATTGTTTGATCTGCTCTTCACAAACGTCAACATCGGCGGCTGTGATTATATTCACTGTTGTGCCGGTACGTTCTGTGATGTAGGTGGCTAACAGTTGCCCCATAAGCTTCTGTTCGATGGATTCGTTGGTGGAAACGGTCAAAATTCGACCAACACAGCTCTGGCTTGGAATCGCGATGACATGCAGGAAGAATAGACAAAAGCTGAGGATAAAGGCTGTTTTTTTGTTCATAATTACACCCATTTTTATTCCAGTGACGATTGATAGCTATTGCGGTAAAATGTAAGAAATAGCTGAATTACAAATACGTAACACGCGTTACCACAGTGGGGCGCGGTTTAGCGAGAAGCAATAGCACATTTTATACTGAAGGGAAAGGTAATTCATAAAAAGCGTGAACGGTAGAGTTTTATTGATAAGTTAAATAGATTGTGTTCCAAGGATATAACAGAAAGAGTAGTGTTTTTGTATAGGCATAATAACTATTTTTTCGTATAGGTGAGGGCAAATCTACACTAAGCCAAGAAGCTGCCACCAGAAGTAATTTAATGGTATGAGGAAGAGAGCTGTTATCATTGCGAGAAATAAGCAAATTTTTGCTGCACTGCCAAATTTTTCGCCGGCCAGTTGTATTCCGATAACAATTGGTGGTGCTTGATAAGGGAATATTGTAGTGGAAAATCCAACCACCTGCATCATGAGAATTGTGGTTAAGGGAAGGCCTGTGGTTTGCGAAATTGTATCAGAAAGTGGTGTGAATACCGCGGGTACTCCCGGTAGTGTTGTTGCAACTCCTGTCAATGTTGCAGCAAAACTGATTGAGACAAAATTTGTAAAATTGTGTTGATCGTCCAAGGGTAACAGGCTGATGAGTTTGCCTGCCAGGGTTTGTCCCAGCCCGGAACTGTTTATCATCCCGCCTAAACCGAGGATACCCGCAATAAAAAAAATGGAGGCCCAGTTAATTTTTTGATTAAATTGTTTGGTGCTGACTATTGCTATGCCAGGGAAGAGAAGAAATAATGCACCCGCAAGAGCTATCCAGGCAGGAGAAATATGATGAATAAAATCAGTCATCCACATAAGCAACATGATAAGTAGTGAGCAGGCCAGTAGAATTTCATGTCTTGACCATGGAGTGGGGGGCTTAGCTTCTGTTTCTGTTATTTCGTTGGGAGAATCCGGGAAAAACCATACTATCAGCCCAATAATTATTATGGCTTTTGTGAGCGTAAGTACGGGGAAATGCAAGATGAAATACGTACCATAGAGTAGGGATATATTATATTGGGTCTCAGCCATTCCAATGAGTACCATGTTGGGTACATTCGCAGGAAGGATGCCAAAGGCCGGGATAAACGTGCCTAAAATAACGGCCAGAAGGATGCCGGTTTTGCCTTTGTCTCCTTCTTTGAAGCCAAAGTGGCTTGCGATGGACAGTGCTATTGGAGTGAGAAGCACAACGCGTCCCATTGCTGAAGGCATCAGAAAACTGAACAGGACAGCGGCCAGGACCAGGCCACTTATAATTTTGAGATAGCTGCCGTGAAGAAGGGTTGCTGTTAAGTTTGCAACGCGTTGGCCAAGACCAGTTGACATGATCGCGACACCAATAACCAATCCACCAAAAATCAGCCAGATAGCTGCGGATGTGAATCCTGCAAAAATCACATTTGCAGGAGACACAGAAAATAACATAGCCATCAGAAAAAAAAGAAGAGACGTAATATGCTCAGGAATTATACCAGTTGCCCACAAGACAATAGTTATCAGGGCCAGGGCTGCAACTTTAGATTCCGATGGCGAAAGGAGTTCTGCAGGAAGAAATAGGAGAGCAACAGCTCCTGAAATTGCTAATACGGTAAAAAAAAGTTTGAGGTACATATTGAGGAACCCTGGATTCGATTAAAAAACTAAACGGTACGTTTTACCCTGACTTAAAGAATGTATCTGTTCTGATTACGGCGGGTATGTATATATATTAATTTTTGAGGGGAGGCCACAAGAAAAAGAAGGTGAGCAGGTGAAGATGGTTTTGTGTATATGGCTAATATCCTGAAAAAGTAGTTGTTAAGCTGTATAAAAACTGGTAATTACAATATCGTTTTTTGGAAGTGTTTGTCGTGATTCCCGGTATTGATGTAAGAAGAGGTGAATAGCAGTCACATTTGTCTTTTGCTGTGGGTGTGTCTATTTTTATTTTCAATTCGTTTTAGTGTTGAGATTGTGAAAGAAAATCAGAACGATAATACATTGCTCGATGTGATATCCTGTATGCGTAAACGCATTCTCGGGATGATAGTCATTTTTGTCGTCGTTGTTGCTGTAGTAGTTATAACGACTTTAAAGATGACACCTATTTATGAAGTTGAATCTCGTATCCTGGTAAAATATGGACGAGAGTATGTATACAACTCTATAGACAGGTTAAAGCGAGGCGATGTTACGCCAAATTACAACTTCGATGTTGTCACCATCCTCAACACCGAAATAGAAATAATTAAAAGCCTTGAATTGTCCGAAGAGGTTGTTGCTTCCATAGGCGGAGAAAAACTTTTCCCCAAACTCTATAAGGGAAGTCCTCGTAGCAGTGCTTCACCTTCCTTTCCTGGTCTTCTGCAGGATGTTCAGGCAAAAACAAGTCTTCAAGATATCGCCGTTTCAACATTTAATCAAAAATTAAATGTTGCGCATATCAAAAACTCAAATGTCATTAGTGTGTCCTTGCAGCATCCGAATCCTGCAGTGGCCGTTGAAGCTGTAGCAGATGTGATTGAACGTTTTAAAGACCGACATCTCGAGATCTTTAAAAATTCTGAAATACCCTTTCTTGAGGCGCAGCTTGCGCGTTATGCTAAGGATCTGCGAGAGGCAGAGGACGCAAAAAGTCTTTTTAAGAAGGAAAATGATATTTTTGATCTCAATGTGCAGCGTGAAATTTATATGCAGCATTTTGCTAATTTCGATGCAATGCTTGTGACAGAAGAGAGTGTTCTTGATGCATTGCGTGAAAAACAGATCGTCCTTAGCGAACGATTGGAAACAATTCCAAAGGAAGTTATCTTATACGAAGAATCGAGGCAGCAGGCAAATAACGAGTTTACAGAAGATAGACTGCTGCAGTACAGGCTTAAGGAAAAAGAGCTTTTGCTCAAGTATCCTCCAGAAAACCGCCTTGTTGTCGCCATAAAAAGTGAAATAGAAATGGTGGAGATATTTATTGAGGAAGCCGGTTCCACGCAATTAGGGACAACCAGGATTGGTAAAAACCCTGTATATGGTCAATTAAGTAAAGACTTGTCACTTCTTGAGATGCGTCTTGAGGGGCAGAAGAAGAAGGTTCTGCTGGTACAGGATAAAGTCGATGAGTCCAGAGCTGATCTCGTCAAATTATCGAATATGGAACTTAATATAACGAGAATGACCGCTAGAGTGAAAGCTGCCAATTTCAATTACGCGAATTTTCGAAATAACCTTGATGAAGTTCGTGTGCAAGCAGTAATGGACAACGAAAAACTGGTAAGTGTTGTCGTTATCGATAAACCTCGTGTTCCTCTTAAACCAATTAAGCCACGGAAGAAACTTCGTCTTCTGGTTGGAATCATTCTTGGCGTAGCGGGAGCTTTTTTCTATTCCCTCCTGGCTGAGTATGTATTGGTATCCAAGAAATGATGGTGTCTGGACTTAAAGTTATGTCGCAATCTACGTTAACGAAAGTATGTGTATTATTTGGTCTGCTTTTTTTGTTGAGTGGTTGTCTCACCATTCATAATCTTAATGTTCGTAGTGATGGCTCTCCCGATGAACCTGTCGCTCTCAGTACCATGGATGGTGTTGATGAAGGAGGAGTAGTCAGGAGACCTGTACCCATAACGGATATTAATGCTGTGGATGCTCCGCCTCCTCTTTCCCTGTCCTCTGGAAATCCCGTCTACACCATACAGCCGGGTGATGAGCTGGATGTAAAATTCTATTATAATAATGATCTGAATGAAACGGTGATCGTTCGTCCTGATGGACGAATATCCCTGCAATTAATACATGATGTTCAGGCTGCTTCGCTTTCCCCAAACGAGTTGGTTAGTGTGCTGGGAAGAAAGTATGCAACGCATTTGATGAATCCTGAGATTAGTATTATTCT
>JAOZLI010000004.1:20197-27717 GCA_029934915.1 Desulfocapsa sp.
ATTACTCAATAATAAATGGTCGACAAAGTATGATCATTTCGGATATGTGCTGCTGGATGATGAGCGTGTAGTTGGTTTTTTAGGAACCTTTTTTTCCGATAGGGTTGTTGATGGAAAGGAGTATACCATCTGCAACCTTTTTTGTTGGCATGTACTGGAGGAATACAGGCGAGAAAGTCTGTTTTTGCTCCGCCCAATCCTGCAACTTCAGAATACCTGTATTACTGCCCTGACTTCTTCGGAAGGAGCCACTGCAGTTTATCGACGCTTTGCATTTAAAGAGTTGGAAACCCAGGTTATGATTTTTCCTTTTCGCCCCTCCTTTTCCCTTCGTACCACTGTTGAATTTGTTACCGATAGAGCAACTATCCGGTCAAAAATTGAAGGGGCGCAGTTGAAAATTCTAGCTGATCTTAAGTATGCATCCTGCAATCATCTACTGTTATTTGACAGGAAAACACAGGACTACTGTTACTTACTTTATAATAGAGTACAGAAAAAAGGGCTTCATTTTACCCAGGTCTATTTTATCAGCAATGGGAGTTTGTTTAAAAAGGCCTTTGCCAGGTTGCAGTGGTTTTTTCTTCAAGAAAACAGAACGATGTTTACGATTGTTGATAGACGTCTGACTTCTAACTGCTGTCCTGTCTTTGGGTATAGCTATTCCCTTCGGTATCCGCGCCTATATCTTGACGATGATCTACAACCTGAAATGATTGATAATCTGTATTCTGAAATGCTGTTTTTAAAGAGTGTTTAGGAGACAGGATGAATTCTTTGAAACATCGCATCCTTGATATTGCGCTTGCTGTGACAGCCTTTCTAAAACCCCATCGTCTGCTGTGCCCAATATTTCAGGGGGAAGGGGTAATTTTAGTGATGCATCGTGTTGTACCTGATAAACGGTGCCCCCGAATACCAGCGAGTTCTAGAATAGAAATCACTCCAGAGTTTCTGGAGGAGCTGATTAACTACTTCATTGAACTAAATTATGAGATAATTTCGCTCGATTCGGTACACCAGCGTTTATCTGGCAAGGAAACAGGCCGTCCCTTTGTCTGTTTTACCTTCGATGACGGTTATGTTGATATTTTTACGATCATTCATCCGCTGTTTATGAAGTATCAGCTGCCCTATGCCGTATATGTTGTGTCTGATTTTCCGGATCGAAAAAGTGTGCTCTGGTGGTATATGCTTGAGGATCTCGTATTAAAGCACAATGCTCTTTCATTTCGTTATGCGGATCAGGGGTTCAGTTTTACGACCAGAAGTGCAACTGAAAAAGAGGCTGCTTTTGCGAAGATTCGTGAGGTTATTCTTTCTGTTCCCCAAGATCAGATGACAGAGGTTCTTGATGCTGTATTCTCTCCGTATTCAATTATTGCAGAAGATTATAATGACCTGCAAATGGACTGGAATCAGGTCGTTGAGCTTTCCCGTGAGTCACTGGTCACTATTGGTGCGCATACCGTTCATCATTACAACTTGAAACAACTTACGGCTGAACAGGTACGTTGGGAGATTCAAACGTCGAAGGAGAGGCTGGAAGAAAAAATTGGACGGCCCGTTGAGCATTTTGCATATCCGTATGGCTCTCGTGATGAAGTAGGGAAACGCGAGTTTGACTTAGCTGCCGAAAGTGATTTTAAGACTATGGTTACCGTTCGTGAAGGGAATATTTTTTCTGATCATGCTGCGCATTTATCCTGTTTACCAAGAGTTGAAATAACAGGGAGGCATCAAAACCTTGCTTTAGTTGACGTCCGTCGTTGTGGTATTGTGTCTTTCCTGCGGCATGGTTTGACGCGCGTGATTACGGAATAGTAATAAGGTGGTGCCGAATTACGTAGGCAGGTGGAATAGTATTTGACTTTTGTTGGATGATTCTGTAATTGTATTTGATCTATCTGGCTGATGTTTCAATGGAAGGGCGCTCCTTTTTTTGGGGGAGCACTGGGCTGCTTGTTACGATTGTTAACCATTACCGTATGTTCTAATTACTCGCATTATATGAAGAATTATACTCGCTATCCGTTGTTGATTGTACTCTTCTTGCTCCTGCTGGTACCTGTTTATACGCAAGGTCAGGGAAGTGTGTCGTTAATTATGGCACCAATTCTTGCGGCAGTTAATGATGATACTGAACCTAACCCCCCCCTCCCACCGCCTCCTATTCTTGACCCTGTTGAGTGGCAAGGACGTATCTGGCAGCAGAATGATGACGGGAACAGGTACAACTGGTATGATGCTATACATTATTGTGATACTCTGGACCTTAATGGGTACTCTGACTGGATGTTACCCAGCAAGGATGAGTTGAAGAGTCTTGTGGTTTGTACAAATGGTACTCCAACTCCGCTGCCTGATTGTCATGCTGATGGCTGTGTCTGTGGGGATCAGATAGATGACCCGTACAAAGGTTTCGAATCTCCAACAATCGATAAGGCGTTTACTTGTCGGCCCGATAATTATTGGACGTCCAGTCCGAATCCAGCAGACGATGCCCGACGTGTTAATTTTGAAAGAGGTGGTGCTGCTGCCTACGAACGTTCTGCAGAGTACTATGTTCGGTGTGTCCGTCCTCAATGAAAACTGTAATTGCCTGCTGAATTTCCAGTTGAGTCAGTGTCATATCTGAAAATAAAGGTGTTTGTGTGAATAATAAAGAAAAACTAATTACTACATTCTGTGATGCGTTGGGTATTGAACAGGCAGTTGCCACAGGAGAACTTGAGTATAACTCAATCTCAGAGTGGGATTCCGTTGCCCATATGGCACTTATTGCTAAGCTTGAGCAGGAGTTTGATATAATGCTTGATACAGATGATATCATCGATATGAGCTCCATAAATAAGGCAGAGGAGATTCTGGCACGTTATGATGTGGTGTTTTAAATGCTGCTTAAGGGGAAAACTGCCCTTATAACTGGTTCAAGCAGAGGGATTGGTCGTTCGATTGCCACATTGTTTGCTGCTCATGGTGCGGATATTGTCTTGAATGCACGTGGAGAGGGATCTCTTCAGCAATTGCAGCAGGAACTTGTGCAAAAATATAAAGTGCAAGTGCAGGAACTTTATTTTGATGTTGCCGACCCGGAACAGGTAAAAACAGCCTTTCAAAAACTCTTCAAATCTGTAAAACAACTGGATATCCTTGTAAATAATGCTGGTATCATAGGCAGTTCCCTTATAGGGATGCTTCCCGTTTCGCAGGTGCAAGAGTTGTTTGCGACCAACACCTTCAGCGTCCTGTATACATCACAATATGCTGCCAGACTGATGGCAAGGCACAATGCAGGTTCTATCATCAATCTGAGTTCCATTCTTGGTACTCAGGGGGCGGCAGGATACTCTGTGTATGCCGGTAGTAAATCGTCAATTATTGGCATCTCAAAATCACTCGCCAAGGAACTTGCTCCAACACAGATTCGAGTCAATGTTATCGCCCCTGGTTTTATCGATACGGATATGACCAGTGATATCTCTGAGGAAAAATATCAGGATCGTCTTGATTCCATTGCAATGGGCAGGACTGGCACCCCCGGAGACGTAGCCAATGTTGCACTCTTTCTGGCAAGCGATTTATCTTCCTATGTCACCGGACAGGTTGTGGGAGTAGATGGAGGCATGCTGATTTAGTATGCTCTGTTTTGATGAATCGCTGGATCAGTTCGCAGGTGCTACTGCCCTGTTTCTTGATGATAACGAGCAGATTAGCTACTCTGAGCTTGCCGGCAAAGTAGCAGCGTTGGTTCGGATTTTTCCCGCTGAGAAGCAACTTGTATTCATCCTTTCCGAAATACATGTCCAGACAATTGTCGCCTACCTTGCTGCCCTTCGTGCTGGCCAGGCCGCTGTCCTGCTTAATGCAAATATGGATGCTTCGGCGTTTGATTTGCTTTTGCAACAGTATCAGCCGGAATGGATATTTGAGGCTGTGCAAACAGGTCATTCTTACGAATATAAGGAAAATGGCCACGGTTTGAGAAGAACGCATTATCGTGACAACAGCACCATCCATCCTGATGTTGCCCTCCTGCTTTCAACATCGGGAACCACAGGATCTTCGAAGATGGTGAAGCTCACCAAAGAAAATTTATATCACAATGCCGCTGCCATTGTGGAGTATCTTGCAATTGATAGCAATGAGCGTGCAATCAGTTCCCTGCCACTGCATTATTCCTATGGCTTATCCGTGCTCAACTCTCATCTTGCTGCAGGTGCTGCAATTGTTCTCACTGATACGTCCATGATGAGTCGTGATTTCTGGGATGTGCTAAAAGAGTGCAAGGTTACTTCCTTTGCCGGAGTTCCTTATCATTACGAGATGTTATTGCGTTTAAGGTTCTTCAATATGGATCTCCCGGATCTTAAAACCTTAACCCAGGCTGGTGGCAGGCTCAGCTCAAAATTTATTCGCAAATTTGCAGATCATGCAGCCACGGCAGGGATGCGTTTTTTTGTTATGTATGGACAGACGGAGGCTTCACCTCGTATTTCCTATGTTCCCGCAGGAGGTATCGCTGATAATCCCGAATCCATAGGTATTGCCATTCCAGGTGGTAAATTATGGTTACAGGATAGCAACGGAAACATCATCGAAAAAGATAATGAGGAAGGGGAACTCATTTACGAAGGACCCAATGTGATGATGGGATATGCCACCTGTCGAGATGATCTGGCAACCGGGGATGAATTCCATAACATTCTGCCAACGGGTGATTTGGCAAAACGTAGCGCCAACGGCTATTTTACCATTAGTGGTCGCCTGAAACGATTTATTAAGATATTTGGGAATAGAGTGAATCTTGATGAGGTGGAGTTGCTGTTACAAAATAAAGGATATGACGCCCTTTGCGGGGGGGAGGATAACCACCTGTGGGTGGCCGTAACCGATCATGCAGTAGCAGGTGATGCGAAAAAATATGTGACATCTGCCCTCGGAATACATCATAGCGCCATTGAAACATTTACTGTGGAAACATTTCCCACCACAGACTCCGGGAAGATTGATTACCGGAAAACCTTTTCCGCTTTGCTGGAGCGCTGACATGCATATTGACGAAGTTATTCAACTTGACAGTTACTCCATTGCAAAAGAGCAAAAGCAGGAAATATTGCTTGAGCAGCTCAATAAACTGACCCTCCATCATCGTCATAAATGCCCAGCCTACGATCGTTTACTCGCTGCCCATGGAGTGAGCAATAATCCGGTAACGGAAATTCGTGATTTTTTTCCTCTTCCTGTCCGGTTATTCAAAGAGTTCGATTTACGAAGTTGTGAGCTCGAAGAGGTTATTAAAACCATGACGTCGTCCGGCACAACTTCACAAAGGGTCTCCCGTATTTTTCTTGATCGTGATACTGCCAGATACCAGAGTAAAGTACTGGTGAGGATTATTCAGCATTATCTTGGTAAGCAGCGTCTTCCCATGCTGATAGTGGATACAAGTGCTATCCTACAGGACAGGAAGATGTTTTCTGCGAGGGGCGCAGGAATTCTAGGGCTTTCAACCTTTGGCCGTGATCACACCTATGTACTCGATGAAGATATGCAGATCGATTTCGAACTGTTGAATAGTTTCCTGGAAAAATATAAAGATGAGAAAGTCTTTATCTTTGGTTTTACTTTTATGATCTGGCAGTATCTCTACCAACCACTTCTTGAATCCGGCAAAAAAATTCATCTTGAAAATGGCGTGCTTATCCACAGTGGTGGCTGGAAAAAACTCATTGATCAGGCAGTGGATAATGAGACCTACAGAGCTGCGTTGCGGGTTCAGACCGGATTATCGCGAATCCATAATTTCTATGGTATGGTAGAACAGGTTGGCTCTATCTTTATGGAGTGTGACTGTGGTTTTTTGCATGCACCCACCTACGCCGATGTGCTGGTTCGTGACTTTTTAAGCTTCGATCCTGTACCCTTTGGACAGGAGGGTGTTATTCAAGTGCTGTCTGTGTTACCCCATAGTTATCCTGGACATTCGTTGTTAACGGAAGATGTCGGCGTTATTGTCGGGGAAGATGATTGCCCTTGCGGAAAAAAGGGGAAGTATTTTTCCATAAAAGGGCGCATAGCTCAGGCTGAAATTCGTGGATGCAGTGACGCCCACGCCTTTGATAAGAGATGAAACAATGAAATATGAAATTGTTTGTCCCAGGGGAGTGGAGGAGGAGTGCGATACCTGTTTCAAGGATCCTGTCCTTCCTCCTTTCAGTGAAGACGCGCTATCCTTTGTGGAAGCATTTTCTTCCAGGCTCTTTGCATCCCAGGCAGTAAAGCAATATCCGGAGTTATCTGCTCTGGCATTTTGGATGCGCCCTGCAAGAATTGCAAAAATTAAAAGTGATTTCACTAAACAGTATGGTGAACGTATCCTTCTTGGCCGGGGCACAGTGTTTCATATCGCACCCGCAAACGTTGATACCCTGTTTGTCTACTCATGGTTTCTCTCGCTGCTCGTTGGCAATACTAATATTATACGATTATCCAGCAAAGCGAATGCACAGCTGCAAATCCTTATAGATCTGTTAAACGATCTGTTTGAAGAAGAACGGTTTTCCGAGATCTGCAGAAGAACCCTGTTAGTTCGGTATGGGCACGATGATGAGATTACCGGATACTTTTCAAGCCAGTGCGATGTGCGGGTGATTTGGGGCGGTGATGCAACCATCCAGAATATCCGCCAGGTTCCTATTCCTGCCACCGCGGTTGAATTGCCCTTTGCCGATAAGTTCTCATTGGCTGTCATTGATGCAATGGCCTTTGCAGGGAGCGAGGAACCGGCCAAAGTCATAGATAATTTTTATAACGATGCCTACTGGTTCGGGCAAATGGCATGTTCTTCACCAAGGCTTGTGGTCTGGCTTGGAACGGAAGACGATATCTTACCTGCCCAGGAGTTGTTCTGGTCGCTTCTTGAGAAGAAGGTGACCCTGGCTCGTCCTGATCTTTCGGCTGCAGATGTTATGAATAAGTTTGTCAGTTCCAGCATGATGGCCATGGAGCATCCAGGAGTAATCCTGCACCGGGATGCCATGGGTTTTATTCACAGGGTAGAGGTCAATAGTCTGCAGGATGTGGACGAAAATAATCATTGTGGCGCAGGCCTGTTTTTTGAGGCAAAGATTGATAAATTACAGGATTTGACATCATATCTAAGTAAGAGAAATCAAACTATCACCTCCTACGGAATTGAACGAAAGGAGTGGCGGCAAATGATAGAAACCTGCAGGCCAAAGGGTGTTGATAGAATTGTTTCCATGGGCAACGCGTTGGAGTTTTCTGTGGTTTGGGATGGGAGTGATTTGTTGCGGAGTTTTTGTCGGGAAGTTACGATATAGAAAAGCAAATGTCGAATGTCGAACAAGGAATGTCGAATGTCGAAGGTTTTTTACTTCTGCGGTTTGATATTCTGCAGTTCTCTTTATAGTTTATAGTCATATAAAACGGTTGGTTACTCATGAAAATAATGATCAGTTACCCTGCACTGCAAGGAAAGGGTAGCCCCATGCTCA
>JAOZLI010000318.1 GCA_029934915.1 Desulfocapsa sp.
CCTGCGACATTCCTTGTTCGATATTCGATATTCATCTTTTCAATGTATCTTATTCAAGAAAACCAAGATCAGACGAGAGCTTTCCATCCTCCGGAGAAGACGCACTGGCCTGTTTACTTCGTTGTCCCATACCTGCTGTATATGCTGTTCTTCCTGCCTCTACAGCCTGAGCAAAGGCACGAGCCATGGCCACAGGATCACCGGCGACGGAAATAGCGGTATTTACAAGCACGGCATCTGCTCCCATTTCCATAGCATAGGCAGCATGGGATGGCGCACCAATTCCTGCATCTACAACCACAGGCACTTTTGCCTGATTGATGATAATTTCCACCATGGCATCCGTGAGCACTCCCTGGTTTGTGCCAATGGGAGAACCAAGAGGCATAACTGCGGCTGCTCCTACGTCTTGTAATTTTAGCGCCAGGATAGGATCAGCATTCATATACGGAAGTACGATAAATCCGTCTTTGACCAACTCAGTCGTTGCTTTTAATGTTTCCACGGGGCAGGGCAACAGAGTTCTTGGGTCGGGTGTAACTTCAAGTTTTAACCAATTGGATCCGGATGCTGCACGGGCAAGACGGGCAAGACGAATGGCCTCTTCTGCATCCCTGGCACCGGAAGTGTTAGGCAGAAATGTGTATTCTCGTTTGGCAAGAGCGCTCATGATGTCATCGTCAGGATTCTCAAGATTTACACGGCGCAAGGCAACGGTAACCATCTGGCAATCCGAGGCCTCGATGGCATCGGCCATGACAGCGGAAGAGGAAAATTTTCCTGTTCCAAGAAAAAGTCGGGAACGAAATTCGGTCCCTGCAATAGTCAGCATATCAGCCGCCTCCAACAAATCGTATTATTTCCACACTATCTGCCTCTGCAAGTTGCGACTTGTCGTAAGCATTCGGTTGGATAATTTTAGTATTTAATTCAACAACCACTGTCTCAGGTTTTAGTGACAGGGTTAGCAATAGTTCTGTAATGGTGCTAAGAGCAGTAAATTCTTTTTTTTCGCCGTTAACGGTAATCTGCATTTTCTTAATTTCTTCCCGAAGTTTCGCCTAAAATAATCCGTAATGCCTGGTTGGCCTGGTGATGAGCTGCGATACCCACTCGTGGGGCCATCAGACCACAGCCAGGTTTTGCTTCAGAAACTGTATCACCAACAACATACATCCCAGGACGAATTTCCTTGGTGATTATGCTGTTATTTTCTCCAAATCCCGCCATACCAGATGAACCAATGTAGGCCACGTCTGGCATGCTCTTCATGACAGCACGTAAAGCAGAAGCCTTCATCTCGGCATCATCGAAACATTCGATCAGGACATCAACGTTGCTAAAGAATTCAGGAATATCAGTTTCTGTTAACTGTTTTTCGATGAGTTCAAGGATAATCGCAGGATTCATGCGAAGCAAATTGTCACGTAGCGCCTTTGTTTTCGGCATTCCAATCTGATCAACAAAATAATGCTGTCGATTCAGGTTGCTCGGTTCCACCACATCATAATCGGATAGGAGCATCTTGCCAATACCGATTTTTGCCATGGCTCCAGCGACTGCTGAGCCTAATCCACCCAGGCCTAATATGGCAATACTTGCCCGCTTGATTTGTTTTTGAATTCCGGGGGTGTGTCTGGCGCTGAGCAATGAGTCTAGCTCATCAGCGCTTGGCGTCTGGCCTTTGCAAATAAGAGAAAGGCTGTCTCCGTCATGAACTTCGGTGTCTGGTGTTGCTGGAAAACCGTTTAGAATAAAAAGATCTGCCTCGGGTTTGTGGCTTTGTGCGAGCTTGGCAATGCTTTGATTGTCTTGAAAGGGAACAGTATGTTCATTTACTGTCAGCATGAATGGCTGTGGGCGGTAATGTCGCTCCCTGCCGAAACATCACAATCCTGTAAGCATGCATATGGGTCTATGGTGCAGTTTGCGTTGACGGTTACATTTTGCAGAATGGCACCAGCCTGAATTACAGAACCGGATGCAATGGATGATGTGCCTGAAATTTCAACGCCCTGGTGCAAAGTAACGTCTTGGGCAATATCTACTTCTGGTGCTACTTGGATGCTTGCGGGGTTGATCATACTGACACCCTGCGCCATAAGATCACGGTTTCTGCGAAGTTGCAATTCGTGGTGGGCCTGGGAAAGTTCAAATCTTGAATTCACACCAAGTACATCGGCTGGAGATGGATTTACGAATTTTTGTACACGGTGATTCTCTTCCACAGCCTGGGTGACGATATCGGTTAAATACACTTCTCCCTGGCTGTTATCAGTACCAATGTTTTTTAAATGGGCAAAGAGGAATTTTGTATCAATACAGTAAATACCAGCATTGATTTCCTGAATTTTTTTCTGCTCGGCATCGGCATCTTTTTCTTCAACAATGGAGAGAACGTCGCCATCATTATTGCTGATAATACGGCCATAATGGGTGGGATCATCAAGGATGGTGGTCATGACGGTGAGCATAGCATTTTGCTCGTTGTGATGGACAATCATGGCCTGGAGTGTTTCGGGACGAATAAGGGGCGTGTCACCGCAGAGAATCATCACCGAGCCTTCCATTGCATCAATGGCGGGTTCAGCGCATAGAACAGCGTGCCCGGTACCAAGTTGCTCTTCCTGAATGGCAAGTTCAATGGGAAAACCGGCAAGACTCTTTTCTACAACATCACGCTGGTGGCCGATAATAGCGATGGATTTAGTCGGTTGCAAAGGTGCAACAGCATGGAGTACATGGTGAACCATGGGAGCATAAAAGACCTCGTGCAAAACCTTGGCTTTGTCGGATTTCATTCGTGTGCCTTTTCCGGCTGCCAGAATTACTATATATAGCTTTGGGTCTTTAGGCATGATCTGTCCTGTTTGTGAAAATTAGTTATTCGATATTCTCTTTTATGACCTGCGTCTGGATTTTCCCTTATAGTTGGAAGATTTACTACTATTTGCCTTTGCCCCTGAACGTTGTCCCTGGCGATGATCCTTTTTGGGTGTCTTTGGCT
>JAOZLI010000319.1 GCA_029934915.1 Desulfocapsa sp.
GTCATACTTTCTCCTCCTCACAACTGCTACGGTAGATATTTTTCATAGCCAGATAGAGAAAGAAAAGAGAGGGAATGCTGAAAAGATGATCAAGTTTGGTGAAATAAAACCAGAGTTTTACACTGGTAAATGGCCCTAGCAGTTGGGTGCTCAGGTATCCCGCTTCACGGGTAAAATCTGCCTTATCTACATAGGATGCAAGAGAATGACCTGTAAAGGCCATCACATTCCACAAAGCCATAAATACACAAAAAATTTGCAGAAACCGCCATCCCCGTGATTTGAATGCACTCTGCCGAATTCCCCAAAAAAGATAACACATTGCTGCAGTATAAAAGATGTGGGCCAGCTGGTGGACGTATAAACCTTCTGGAGCACCATGGCTTTGCACAGCCCATGCATTTCCAGGAAACACAGTCAACGCCAAAAGGAGGAGAAACGGAGACATAGAGAGTGTGTGTGTTTTAAAATTCATTCCGTACCACCAAAGTAATTAGGCTTACCACAGACCTGTTAGTACTTGCCCGCAACTAGAGGCAATGGCCCACATCAGTCTTAGTGTTTCACATATGATGCCAGAATGCAAATTTCATCACAAATTAAATATACAGACGGAACTTCAAAATGTTGCGGAGTAAGTTACCTACATCGTGGCACGATGTCGTGAGCTGGCTACGGCAAAGAAAGTGAATCAAAAAAGAGGCACTGCATCGTGCATGTTGCAGGTATTTCACTTCTGATCTGTCTGAAAATACAATTATTTTCAACAAAAACGGAAGAAGAGGAAGGAATACCACCACAAAAGAACATGGTGCCGCACAATGGATGCACACAAACCTAACAAGAAAAAGAGATCACTGAACGAACAAGCTAATTGATTATTTTTTTCTGAATGATTGGGACTGGACGTGAAAACGCTGCATCAGGCGTTGCAATGATTGTCGACCTAAACCACTCGCACGAGCGGCCGCAGAAACATTACCATCACTCATGGTTAATGCCCTTTCCAGGTACGTTGAAGTGAAAGAAGAGATGACTTCTTCTTTTGCTTCATTATAGGGAAGTCGATGCACACATACCGGGATTTCTGCACCAGCCTTGTTGGCCGAACCGTCTTTTTCTAATTCCTCAGGACTGAGAAGATCGTTGGGGGTTACAACACTCGCTGGAGTAAGAAGAACTGCACGATTAATTCTGTTCTGCAGCTCGCGAACATTTCCTTTCCATTCCCTTCGTACCAGACATTTCAGGGCTTCCGGGGAAAGTTCCATACCTGTACGCTGATATTTTTTTACATAGATATTAAAAAAGTGGAGAGCTAGCAGGGGGATATCTTCCTGTATATCATTCAATGAAGGCATGGTGACAGTCATCACATTTAAACGGTAAAAAAGATCTTCCCGAAATTCACCCTTGGCCATTTTTGCTTCTAGATCCTGGTTCGTGGAGGCAAGGACCCGAACATCGACCTTTACGGTACTGGTCTGCCCTAAGGGCTGAATCTCTTTTTCCTGCAAGACCCGTAGTAGTTTAGTCTGAAGCGAAACGGGGATATCAGCAATTTCATCAAGAAGAATGGTGGAACCTGATGCCTCAAGAAACAGTCCGTCTTTATCCTGATCAGCTCCGGTAAAAGCACCTTTTGCATAACCAAAGAGTTCACTTTCCAAAATGTGCTCCGGCAAGGCAGGGCAGTTGACAGTGATCATTTTCCTTTCTGCACGATCACTCATTTGGTGAATTGTCCTGGCCGCAACTTCCTTCCCGGTTCCTGATTCACCCCGGATTAAAACAGTCGCATCACTCTGACCAAGTCGGGTCAACAAATCTATTGCCCGCTGCAAAGGAACACTGTGTCCTATAAAATCAGTGGGCCTGTCACTTTTCTGTAACTCTTTATGCAGGTGAATATTTTCTCGAAGCAGTTGCGTTCGTTCAAAAGCGCGCAGAATAATCTGGCTGATTGCACTGTTATCAAAGGGTTTTTCCAGAAAATCGTATGCTCCATTCTTCAAGGCCGTAACTGCCATTTCTATGGTGCCGTAGCCAGTCATAATAACAATACTGATGCTGCTGTCTAATGCATAGACCTTGCTCAGCAGTTGCAGACCATCCATGTCGGGCATGACGATGTCAGTCACGATCACATCCGGATGCCAGGAATCTATCTTCTCCAATGCTTCTTTACCGGATTGTGCAATGGCAACCTCACTGTCACATTTCTTAGCAAGAACCTTGCGCAACAAGACGAGTAAGTCCATTTCATCATCTACGATGAGCAGTCGTTTGGGCATAATTGTTTTCATGTCTCCTTATCTTAGACCTTTCTCGTATCACGTGTCGCTTTAAAATACTGCTGCACAAAACGACCGGAGACGGTGTCAACAAGAGAAAAATGCAAGGCATCATCAGACAGAAAAGAGTCCGTCAGGGCGAGAAAAATATCCCTGGAAAGCTTGGTCGTTAATGTGGCCAAGGTGTCATCCTGTTTACCATCTTTACATATACGACAACGTAACGGCCGATGATCACAAATCAAACACTTGCCCTCCTCAGCGAGAGGACATTTGTAGTTTTCCAATGCAAGGACATTGAGCGCCCGTTCAAGCACAACATTACGTTTTTCCCGGCTGAGCCTTGAATTGATGACATGACTAACATACACAGCCTCGATCAATTGCAAGGTAAAGGGCTGCGTACAGAGAGCAGTATCAAGTTCTGCCGTTCCTGCCTCTGCAAGAAGCGCTTCGTAATCGTGGAAAAACGGCAGGAGATCTATCGTACTGGGATTTTCGATACTTGCCTCCCTGGCATCCAACTGTCCCTGCTGTTTACTGTACTTCTTAAGAAGCTTCCACTGGCTGTAATTAGTTGGATTTGCTCTCGTTCCTTTGAGTTGCTTCTCCGTATATTTAAGCGCCAGTCCTCGTCGCAAAAAATACGCAGAGATAAATGTTCCTGTACGTCCATGCCCGTGACGGCAGTGAATAAGGACTTTTTTCTTTA
>JAOZLI010000320.1 GCA_029934915.1 Desulfocapsa sp.
TTAGAGGCGAGTTCTACGCTGACAACAGCATCAGCCACGTCTATTTCCAGATAATGTCTGCCAATAAACTCTTCAGGCATATCTCCTGGAGCAACACCTGTGGTTATATCGGCCTCCCCGTATCTCACCAGCATTAAAGCACGCTTGTAGGGCATATATCTAATGATCAGGGTGAAATCCGGCTCAGGGAATGCTGCTCTTAAAATATCAAGATAATAGCCACTGCCATCTTTGTTGGTATAGTCCTCCCAGATATCAGTGGCCACCATGATGTCTTCAGCATTAGTATCTGGGACGACACAAAATATGGATATTAAGATGATGAAAAAACGACAATAGTACATAACTATCTCTTGCTTCAAGATAATGACAGGTGAAATTTTACGATCCTTATTTTCAGTATCTGGCTGAGACGTTTTATTGTCAAGAAATCTTTTTTGTATAATTCTCTGTTTCAAAACTATGGACTTTGAATCAATAGTGTGTTGAATTCTATTTCCCCGAAGTCTTGTAAACATCGGTATCCTCCGTTGAAAACTGTTGTCGAGGTGGAGGGTTGCAACTGGATATACTATTACAGAAGAACTGGGAAGATTAATTGTGGTATGAAACTTACTAAGGAACAGCAAGAAATCGTAAACCACTCTGGTGGTCATGCCAAGGTCAGTGCTGTGGCAGGTTCCGGGAAAACCACAACCATGGTTGCCAGGGTAGAACATCTACTTGCGCAGGGAGTGGAACCTGGCAAGTTATTGATCCTGATGTTTAATAAATCTGCCCGGGATTCATTTGAAGTCAAACTTCGGAAAGCCTTAGCGCCAGCACAGAAACAGATTCCTGAAGTTCGTACTTTTCATTCTCTTGGCTTGAGTCTTACTAAGAGTTTCGGTAAACGTGGAGCAGTGCCGCAGTATAGTTTGCAAACCGAAAACTTCATAATTGAAAAACTCGCCAAAACCATCATTCGTCATATTGTAGATCAGGGAGAAGGTGAGGAGGAGTGGCTGAATAAAGAGAATATGGAAGGCTTTCTCACCTTTGTTGATCTGGTCAAATCGACCAACAAACCAGTACAGGATGTTTTCCAGGCTCTGGATATAGAAAGACGTTTTGATTATTTTATTCAGGCGTTTCGGCTGTTTGAGAAAAGCCGCAAGGCCCAGAGAATACGTTTCTTCGCTGATCTGATCCACGAACCAGTTATGGCAATGTTAAGCGACACTCCACTTGCAGAGTGGGTGGGGAACCGTGTTGACCATATTATTGTTGATGAATATCAGGATATAAATGAGATCCAGCAGCAGTTACTCGCCTGTATTGCCGGGACACAGGCCAGGGTTATGGTGGTGGGGGATGTGGATCAATGTATCTATGAATGGCGGGGAGCTAAACCTGAATATATAAGCAGTCGCTTTGCAATGGATTTTAAAGAGGCCAGAACCTTTACTCTATCTTACACATTTCGTTATGGGCATAGATTGGCGCTGGCTGCCAATCATCTGATTGACAATAATCGTATGCGAGACAGGAAGCTTTGTCTCTCCTTTCCCGGAACCTTTGATACTACGGTCGAAACGTGTCGGGAATGTTATCCGCATCCAGTTCTAACTGTTCTGAAGCGCTGGACAGAAGAAGGAAACCCACTCACAGATTGTGCTGTATTGCTAAGAATGTTTGCCATGAGTGTGCCCGTTGAACTCGCTCTGCTTGAGGCTGGTGTTCCATACCGAATGGTGGGGCATGAAGATGTTTTTGAGTGCAGAGAAATAAAGGCCCTCACAGGTTTTCTGCAACTCTGCATGGGAAGTCTTGGAAATGGTAATTCCGAAACAGCGATTGAAACCATACAGGCCATGTTGGCAAATCCTCATCTTGGTATAAAACGAGATAAAATAGCACTGCTTGCCAGAAAAATAGCGGTAAATCCAGAGCAGGCACCACTGCTTATAGTTGCGCAGGCCGATACCGGAATGGCGCCTTTTTTAAGGAACCAGCTAGAAGACAGAGCGGAAATGTGGCATGAAATACAAAATTTTCCCCCTTCCAGCAAGGCGCACGATATTTTAGAGTTTCTTATTGACCGTGGCGATTTATTTAGTTTTTATCGTCGAATGTCTATTCGCAGCGCCATCGCAGTGAATAGAATTAAGACTTGTCAGGCATTTGTAGATTTTGCCAGGAGGCTTGATCTTGATGTCGCGTCGTTTTTAACAAAAATAAGCGGGTTGCAGCAGATTCAGACCGATCTTCATGAAGACCATCTGCTTCTGACTTCAATCCATAGATCGAAGGGACTTGAGTGGCCACTGGTTGTTCTCCCCGGTCTTGGAGATGGCATATTTCCGTTATTGCCTGATGAAAAAAAGGCCGTCGATGACAATTTGGAAGATGAACGGCGCCTGTTCTACGTGGCCATGACCCGTGCCATCAAAAAAGTGGTCTTTATTCACCCGCCAGATAGTCGATTTGAGAAACAGAAAAAGGCCGGATCCACCAGATTTTCTTCACCACCTGAAACAAAACCACAATCCTTTGCCAGCCGTTTTCTCTATGAAGCTAATCTGAGATTGAGTGCTTCACTGGGAGAATTTATTGAAGAGGGAACAACAGGAGCGAATAAATTAATAAAGGCCAAAGAAATTCATATGGCCAATCGTTATTTACACGCTATCGATTCAACGCTTAAACCATTTAAGCAGTCCCAAAAGTCTGAAAAACAATCAACTACAGGGCACTACAAAATAGAAGAACTTGCTGAAGGAATGTATGTTCGCTCTTCGTTCTTTGGGGTTGGTGTGGTAACCAAGGTGCTGGATCGTCACTTGGGTAAGCTGGAAGTATTGTTTGAGGAACATGGGGAGAAGAGGTTGGTTGCTGAGTTTGCTAAGTTGATGCCGGTTGGTGGTTGAGTTATTTCTTACCGAACCCTTAGCTCAAATTGACGTATCAGCTTGTCTCTGTTTTATGTAGGAGCTCGCCCCCGCGAGCGATTGTAG
>JAOZLI010000321.1 GCA_029934915.1 Desulfocapsa sp.
CATTTCAGAACGCGCAAACATCAACCATCTGCTTGAAATTTTCAGGATAGCCAAGAACAGCTTTTACTTCCCGGTGGTGGATGATTCCGGCAGGATGACAGGAATTATCTCCATGCAGGACGTAAAGAATATCCTGCACCGGGCAGAAGAAGAACGGGTCTGTTATCTGGTTGGTGGAATTTGCTCAAGGGATGTAATCATGCTCACCCCGGATGACAATCTTTACACAGCCATGCAACTCTTTGATGTCAAAGGCATTGAAGAAATTCCCGTGGTTGAAGACCTTGAGAACAAATGGGTGGTTGGAATGCTCAAACGCCGTGATGTGATAGCGGCATACAACCACGAGGTTTTAAAGAAGGGGATCAGCGAAAAAGCGGAAACTATCAGGATTACATGTGGCGGCTAAATGAAAAATCGAGCCCAGCAGAAGATCTCAATCTGCCTGAATACTGGAACCGCTACAACATACCCATAATTTAAGATAGGAATGCTTTTTTTAAATGTAATTTCATATGATACAACACTCATCTTCACGAAAACCCCCGCTGGCTCTGATAGTTAACGCAGATCTTCCGTCACGCCTTTCCATGACTGCCGCCCTCGCTAAAGTAGATTTCAAGGTTAACGAAGCAGTGAATGGCGAAGAGGCAATAATTCTGTTTCAATCAGACAACCCTGACATCATCCTGATTGACGCGCATATACCAGAAATGGATGGCTTCGAAATCTGTGCTGCCATACGTGCCCTCCCATCAGGAAAGTATGTTCAGATTTTGATGATTACTGAAACAGACGACACAAATGCCGTAGAACGGGCATTTAAAGCCGGCGCAAATGATTTTATTGCAAAACCTCTCAATGGGGTAATGCTTGGGTACCGTGGATTATATCTGCTACGTGCCGCGCAAACATTTTATACGCTTAATAGTCGTGAACGTAGATTAGTCAAAACTCAGAAACGTGCACAGCTTGCATACTGGGAATTTGACCTCACAAATAATATATTCCATTGTTCCCCTGAAGCCAGTTCTCTTTTGGGGTTAACCGATAACAGACAGCTTCTTAGCTACGAAGATTTTCTTGCACCTGTTATAAACCAGGAATATATGAGGGTTAAGGAGGAAATTAATGCTGCAATTCAAGAAAAGACACTCTTTGGTATTAGTTACCAGATCAGCCTTCCTGACAAAACCCTCCGACATATTTTGAATCGAGGTGAAATCCTCTTCGATGAAACGGGTAACGCGGAAATAATAGTAGGGTCCATACAGGATGTGACGGATCTAAAGTACACTGAAGAAGAAATTCGTCAGCGTGCCTTCTATGACGGTTTGACAGGGCTGGCGAATCGCATGCTTTTTATGGATCGTCTTGACCATGAACTTTCCTTGGCAAAACGCAAGAAACAGCACTTTGCCCTGCTCTTTCTTGATCTTGACCAGTTCAAACGAATCAATGATACGTTTGGTCACCATGTCGGCGACCTGTTACTCAAGAATGTATCCGAAATTCTTCAACGGTGTATTCGTCATACTGACATGGCTTCACGCCCTGTTAGCAATTCGTCTGATGCCTTACTTGCCAGGCTCGGAGGCGATGAGTTTATCATTTTACTTCCCGACATCAATGAGCCGGACAATGCTGCCATCGTTGCCAGGAGAATTCTTCATGAAATAACAGCACCACAGCCCCTTGAAGGTCATGAAATTTCAGCAACCACAAGCATTGGTATCAGCGTCTTTCCAGTTGATGGAGAAAAAGCAGAAGTATTATTAAAACACGCCGATTCTGCAATGTATCATGCCAAGGGAACAGGAAGAAATAATTATCAGTTTTTCAAAGAATCATTAAATGTTGAGATTCTGGAACGGATTGATCTTGAACAAAACTTGAAAAGAGCTTTGGAGAGAGATGAGTTTCTTCTCTATTACCAGCCGCAGATTCAACTCTCTACTCGTAAAATTATTGGTGCAGAAGCGTTGATACGCTGGGTGCACCCGCTCAAAGGAACGATTTCACCTAATACCTTTATTCCAATCGCAAAAGAATCCGGCCTTATTAGTGATATCAACAATTGGGTAATACAAACTGCATGCCGGCATAATAACAAATGGACACAGGGTGGTTTCGGGCCTATCAAAATTTCAGTGAACCTCTCAGGGCACCAGCTTGCCAACCAAAACATCATCCAGATCATCAGGGATGCACTTCAGGAAAACGATCTTGAAGCAAAATACCTCGAAGTAGAGGTTACGGAAAGCATGCTTACGCAGGATAATGAAGCTACGGTTTGGATTCTCCAGCAAATGAAGGATCTGGGTATCACAATAGCATTAGATGATTTTGGAACAGGTTGCTCCTCTTTGAGTGACTTAACAACTTTTCCGCTGGATAGTATAAAGATTGATCATTCTTTCGTCACGAAATGTGCCAAAATAAAGAGTAATCTTCTCGTCATTAAGGCCATTATTGCAATGGGACACTGCATGGGAATAAAGATTGTAGCAGAGGGTATTGAGACAAAGGAACAACTCAATCTCTTAAAAGAATTTGGTGCAGATGAAGGCCAGGGCTATTATTTCAGCCCTCCCGTTTCGCAGGACGACTTTGTCAAACTTTTAACAAAAGGGTCTTTATAATACAGGACGCCACCCCTGAGAGTGGCTATCCCTGTCATTTTTTATATATAATCTTTAACGCGATTGCCATGCCAGCAGACAGTAGACAGAGGACTGCAGCCAGGGTAAATGCTGCAGCATAACTGCCCGTCAAAACTTTTGCAAAGTTGCCAGCTGCAATACCTACTACACCCGCAATACCGTACGAGGTAAACACCCACCCATAGTTGGCACCAAGATTTTTTGCTCCGAAGAAATCTGCGGTAGCGGATGGAAAAAGGGCAAAATTCCCTCCAAAATTAAAACCCACCATAGCGGCCCCGATACTGAGAGATGCTTCTGTTTTCATTCCGGCAAGAAAAAACATGACAC
>JAOZLI010000082.1 GCA_029934915.1 Desulfocapsa sp.
CTTGTGCTGCAGTGCGTTTCCTTTCTTCTGCTTCTTGTTGGTGTCAGCTTGATATTCCCCCCCATACTTACCGGGATCATGTGTGGTACCGGAGTCCTGAAAATTAGTGGGGAAACAGGTGTTCGTATGTTGCTTGTTCGAATCTGTACTCTGCTGGTTCTGTTCGTCTGGTATCAGCTTGATTCGGCAAGCAGGGAATTACCCGAAAAAGATATGAAGATGATTGCTGCGAAGGGGATGCTTTTTTCGGTTCCTTTTGTCGTGCTGGGTGCATGGCTGAGTGCAAAGACCTTGTGGTTGTTAAATACGGGCGTGAGTGGGGATTGTTGCAGTCTCGCCTATGGTGCAACGGATGTTGGAGGCAAGTTCTCTTTTAACCCTGATATCTGGTTGCTCTTTTTAACGGTCTCCAGTATAGGGCTGTTTCTGCTGGCCCTTTTTGTTGCCAGTAAAAAGGAATCATCACAACGTCTGATTGCAATTACCAGTTGTTGCGGAATCGTCTGGTGTCTGCCGGCCTCGGTTTGTCTGCTCTATTATTTTTCTGCATATTATTATGGGGTGAGCCAGCATCCCTGTTTCTGGTGTCTGTTTCTGCCGGGCAATTACTTCGTAGGCTATCCTCTGTTTTTTGCCATGACTCTTGTCTTCTCTCAGAGTGTTGTTCTTTTTGTGTACGGGCGTTTCTCAATTTTTAAGCCACAACTCTTAGGATGGTCACGAAAAAAGATGCGGAAAAGTGCTGGATTGATCATTGTGGGAATGCTTGTTTACTTGCTATTAACAGGTAGTGCTGTTCTTTTTCTCTGATTTTGTCAATAGTTCGCAAAACAGTTTCACTTGTGGCAGGAATGGTTAAATCCGGTTCTGTTTTATGATCACCCACGGCTGAGACAGCGTCTTTAATTGCCATCCATACCGAAAGGCCATGCATAAAAGGAGGCTCGCCAATGGCTTTACTCTGTTTGATGGTATTGGGGTTTGGGTAGCCTTTAAGGAGTGAAACTCTGAAGTCATTTGGAATGTCTGATATGGTGGGTATTTTGTAGGTGCTGGGGGAGTGGGTGAGCAGGTTGCCCTTCGTATCGTATCGCAACTCTTCATTCGTTATCCAGCCAACTCCCTGTATAAAACCACCTTCAATCTGTCCGATATCTATCTTTTCATTTATGGACTTTCCAGCATCGTGCAAAATATCGGTACGCAGGAGTTCTACTTTTCCGGTCAGGGTATCAATAGAAACTTCTGAGACAGACATACCGGTGGCAAAATAATGAAAGGGTTCGCCTTTGCCTGTCTCACGGTCAAAATGAATATTGGGTGTTTTGTAAAAACCTGTCGCACTTAAACTAATGCGATCCAGGTATGCTATTTGAATTAATTCTTGAAAAGAGATCTGGCGCTGGCGGTTTTTTGTGTCAAAAACCATATTATCAGCAAACGTTACATTTGCACTTTTCGTCTGCATGCTGTTTTTGTTTTCATTAAAAAAAGTGGCAGCAAGTTCTTGAAGCCTTACCTTAATTTTTTCAATTCCTGCTTTTACTGCCATGCCATTAAGGTCTGTACCCGAAGAGGCTGCCGTGGCAGATGTGTTTGGAACTTTAGTTGTGTTGGTGGCATTGGTTTTTATATACTGTAAATCAATTCCCAATTCTGAGGCGGCTATCTTTAATATTTTTGTATGTAATCCCTGCCCCATCTCAACTCCACCGTGATTAATCAGTACCGTTCCGTCCTGGTATATATTTATCAATGCTCCGGCTTGATTGAGAAAAGCAGTAGTGAAGGAGATTCCAAATTTAACGGGTGTCAGGGCGAGACCTTTTTTTACAAATTCGTTTTCACGATTAAATTGCTGTACTTCCTTTCTTCTCTTCCAATACTCGGAAGTGCTGACCAGTTGTTCTAAAAGGACTCCTAAACAATTGTTAGTTATGAGCTGCCCGTAGTGAGTTCTGTTGTTGCGATCTGGTTGATACAAATTGAGCTTTCTGACCTCAAGCCCGTCTTTTTTAAGAAATCGTGCAATCCGGTCAACAATATTTTCTATCACTGCCATTCCCTGTGGCCCGCCAAAACCACGAAACGCGGTGTTTGGAGGCAGGTTTGTTTTCCAGGAATTACCACTCACCGTGAGATTTGGAATAAAATAGGCGTTATCTATATGAAACATTGCCCGAGCCAGAATTGGCATTGTCAAATCTGCTGCAGCACCAGCGTTGGCGTGTAATTTCACGTCAAGGGCTGTTATTTTACCCGTATCATCAAAACCCACATGATAGTTGCTTAGAAAATCATGTCTTTTACCGGTCATGATCTGATCTTCATCCCGTGTAAGACGAATCTTGACGGGCCTGCGGGTAGCTGTGGCAAGCAGTGCAGCCCAAGCGGCATAATGATTTGCCTGGGTTTCCTTGCCCCCAAAGGCTCCTCCCAAACGACGTACTTCCACTTCCACCTCATTACGATTGATTCCCAGTACCTTGGCGGCAATGGCCTGAGTTTCTGAGGGGTGTTGTGTTGAACTGAAAATTTTAAGTTCCCGGTCTTCGCCCGGAATTGCCATAGCCGTTTGGGTTTCAAGATACCAATGTTCCTGGCCGCCCGTTACAAAATCTCCATGGAGAGTATGTCTGCAGTTTTGTAAGGCATTGCTGGTATTGCCCGTTTCGATTGTTTGCTCGGGTTGCAGACGACTATTTTTGGTGATTGCTGTTGGAATATCAAGGATGGGCTCAAGGGCCTCATATTCAATTCGGATGAGCTTTGCTGCGTGTCTGGCGATATCCAGGTTTTCTGCAGCGATAAGTAGCACGGCCTGGCCAATAAAATGCACGGTGGACTTGGCAAGGCATGGTTCGTCCTTGAGCACCGGACCCATCTGGTTGAGACCGGTAATATCTTTGTATGATAGAACTGCTTTGACACCAGGGAGCTGCAGGGCGTCAGCAACATGTACAGAGTGAATTATAGCATGGGCGTGAGGGCTGTAAAGCACCATACCGTGAAGCAACTGCTCACTTTCCTCGATATCATTAATATACAACGACTGGCCGGTTACATGCTTTATGGCACTGTTGTGATGTGGTGTTGTGTCGTTCATCTGCTATGCTATGGTTTCAAGGTAAAACTTCATGAGCAAGTTGCCGGCAACCATTGTTCTGTAGTCTGCACCAGCTCGTACGTCACTGAGAGGGGTGAACTCGTCTTTTACAATCAACATTGCCTGCTGTATATTTCTTTGGTCCCAGGGGGAACCAAGAAGAAAGTTCTCTGTTTTTGTCGCTCGCTTTGTTGTCGCAGCCATTCCTCCATAAGCAAGAATGATTTTTTTTATAAGGTTACCTTCTAATTCAAGGCTGAACCCTGCACTCACCGATGAAATGTCCACATGTTCTCTTTTACTGACTTTATAGAATCTGTTGCTGCAGTTGTTCTTCGGTTTTGGAATGATAATGTTCTCTATGAGTTCATTCGGCTGTATGGCTGTTTTTCGATAGCTAAGTATAAAGTCTTCCACGGAAAGTTCTCTTTTTTCAGACCTACTGGTCAGAGTCACGCTGGCCTCCAGAGAGAAAAGCAGGGGGATCGCATCGTTTATGGGCGACGCTGAAGCAATATTTCCTCCAATGGTTGCCAGGTTTCGTATCTGTTTTGAGGCAAATAGCCGTATCATTTCTGTGAAGACAGGCAGTTGGTTTTGCAGCTTTTTGGTAATGGACTCCAGCGCCATTCCTGCGCCAATGGTAAATACAGTGTCAGTCTCTGTGAATTCTTGTAAAGAATCGATAGCAGATAAATCAATAACTGTTTGGAGCAGTTCGAATTGTTTCGTCTGTTTCAAGGAAATATCGGTTGAGCCCGACAGAATAACGGCGTCGGGATGGGTTTCCTTTGCCTGTAGGGCCTCGTCTATTGTCAGTGGTTGGAAATAGCTTTGTGTGGACGTCTCAATAGTGATGCTTGTTTGGGGAGTGTTTATTGTCTGAATAAGTTGAAGGGTGTGCTCTTCGTTTTCAGTGAACCAGTCATCATTGTTTGCTGGCAGGCTGGCACCGGCGTTTATCATGGGTTGATATCCGGTACAGCGGCACAGATTCCCATTTAAGTACTCTTCAACCTCTGTGCGATCAGGAGCGGGAACGTTTTTATAGAGGCCGAAAAGGGACATGACCACACCGGGAGTACAATACCCGCATTGTGTGCCATCTGCTTCCATTAAAGCAGTTTGAACGGGATGTAATTGTAGTCCCTTCGCTGTTGTGGTGTGGGCGAGATTCTCGACGGTGATAACCTGCTTCCCATGTATCATGGGCAGAAAAACGAGGCAGGAATTAACAGCTTTATAGTGTATCGTTCCGTTTTTTTGTTCAGCGATTACAACCGTACAGGCTCCACAATCTCCCTCTGCGCAACCCTCCTTAACGCCCTTGTGATCAGGCAATGAACGGAGATAGGTTAACAGGGTGGTTGTGGGTGCTAAAGAGCAATGAACAAAATCAATGGTGACGATTTCGTTATCCAAAATAAACTGGATAGTGTTGTTTTTTACCCGAGTCATTTCTTTACAGAGTTATGGTATTTTATAAATATTTAGCATGTTAGTCGTTTATTGCACTTTCCTCGTCTTTTACTAACAGCCTTTAGCCTACAGCCTAAATAACCTAGGCAGTCATAGTGTTTTTTACATCAATCATTTTTGCAAGAATACTCACTGCAATTTCTTGTGGTGATACTGCATTGAATGAAATTCCAATGGGCATGTCAATCCTGTTCAGCTCTTTTTCTGTGAGGATATGCTGTTCTGTTAAACGTTTTCTTGCTTGGGAAATTTTCTTTGTACTGCCAATCATCCCAATGTAGGCGGATGGCTTTTTTGCACATATGGAAAGGAGTTTCTCATCAGTTGCATGGGTGTGGGTTGCGATCATAATAAAGGTGCTTGTATCAAAAATAATATCTTCAATGGAATCAGTACAGTCTTTTCCAATATAATTCAGATTGACGTTATGGTTTGTATTCACAGGAATTTCTATTTTTCTATCGTCAAAAAGGGTTACATGAAAATCAAAGTCAGGGGCATATCTGGCAACTGCCTGGCCGACATGACCGCTGCCAAAAATATAGAGTTTTAGATCCGGGAGTATGGGCTCGATGTATATCTCAGTGACGCCACCGCAACTCATATCCAGATCTTTGGCCAAATCATATACCCGTTTAGCCGGTTTGGAGGTTTTTATCGCTTCCTGCGCGTCCTTAATTGCCAGCATTTCAAGTCTGCCTCCGCCCACGGTTCCTTCGATGCTGCCATCTTCATAAACGATCATCTTGGCACTTTGCTTTTGCGGAGCTGAACCTTTAGAATCAGTAATAATGCAAAGAGCGGCTTTCTTACCCATGGTTCTTGCTTTTTCAATACTTGCGTAAATGCTTATCATTACATCTGTCCAATTTAGAGAGTTTATCATTCCCATTAGGGTTCACTCATACCATGGTACCTTTTTTTGTATTCTCTGGCGAACAAAGATTGGAGAGAGATGGATTTTGTGATACACCGAAAGAAAGGATATTGTGAAAATTGCGCCAAAATTATGGCTTGAAGAATGAAAATACCCATACTTAATTCTCTAAAACTGAAAATTGCCCTGGCTTCTGTGTTGCTTGTCGTTATGACAGTCACTGGAGTGGTGTTTTATATGCAGCGGGAGATGGAGGAGATTAATCGTACTGAGCAGTATAGAAATGCACAGACCCTGTTGTTGTCTGTGAGAGGAAGTGTGGAGAATCAATATAAATCCATACTCTTTCATAAAGAAACGATGCTTGCAGCAAGGAAGGATGAAATACGTTCAGTCATTGATATGGCTTATGCGACCCTGCAGGGCTATAACGAACTGGTAAAAAATGGCACATTGTCTGAGGATGAGGCCAAGAAAGCAGCAAGGGATGAGTTACAAAAGTTCCGTTATAAAAATGGAGTGGGTTATATCTGGGTAAATGATTCAGGCAGGCCTTTTCCAACAATGATTATGCATCCAACAATTCCTGCACTGGATGGAACCGTTCTGGATTCACCTGAGTTTAATTGTGCTCTTGGTAAAAATGAGAATCTGTTTAAGGCATTTGTTGATATCGTTGCTGACAGTGGAGAGGGGTTTGTCGATTATGAATGGCCAAAGCCCACCGCTGATGGCTTGACTGAAAAACAACCCAAAATATCCTTTGTGAAAAAGTTTATTCCATGGGATTGGATCATAGGCAGTGGCCTGTATATTGATGATCTTGATGCGCATGTGAATAGTCGTATTGAGGCAGTGTTGGGTGAGTTGAATGAGACATTCGGCAGGATTCGCATTGCTGATTCAGGGTATATCTATATTTTCACAGGTAAGCGCAAGATGATTTACCATCCTCTCTATGAGGGAACCATCGTGATTAACCAGCTTGTTAACCCTGCTACAGGCAACAACATACTGGATGATCTTATGGTAGCCGCCAATCTGCCTGAGGGGAAAATCGAATATATCTGGGATAAACCGCAGGATAAGGGTGAGTTCATCTATAGAAAAATGGCTTTTATTACTCATTTTAAGCCCCTTGACTGGTATATCGGGACATCATTTTATCTGGATGAGGTGGAGCGTCCTGCCCGACAGTTACGTTATAAGACACTTATTTTCTCCCTGTTGTTTGTTGGTGTGGCGGTGCTCTTGGCGCTCTATACTGCTCATAAAATCACCCGGCCCCTGCAACGAATGATCAAGGTCTTTGCAGTGGGTGCAGACGGGGACTATTCGGCTAGGATGCTGGCGGGTCAAGGTGGGGAATTCGGAAGGCTTGGTGGTTATTTCAACCGTTTTATGAGCGAGATTGAACATTCGCATAAGCAGTTGTTGCTCTCTGAAAACAGATTTCGAACCCTCTTTGAAAAGTCAACGGACGCACGTCTTATTATGGAGGATGGTCGTTTTATAGATTGTAATGAGGCAGCTGTTAAAATGATTCGTGGTGAGAGTAAAAAGGATATTATTAGCCGGAAACCAGCAGATTTCGCTCCAGAGTTCCAATCAGACGGCCAACGCTCTGCTGAAAGGGCAGATTCCACACTGGCTGTTATTCACGACAAGGGGAGTCACCAGTTCTTCTGTGATACCCGTCGAATTGATGGGGAGATGTTTCCTTCCATCGTCGAGTTGACTTCAATTCTTGAAAATGACAAGCAGATAGTTCATGTATTGTGGCGTGATATCACTAACCAAAAAGAGACAGAGCGGCAGCTTGTACAGTCTCAGAAAATGGAAACTGTGGGGACTCTGGCTGGTGGTCTGGCCCATGATTTTAACAATGTCCTGGGTGGCATTGTTGGTGTCATCTCTTTGGTAAAGTTGCAGATGGAGCAGGGAAAACTGAATGAAGCAAAACTAAAAAAACATCTTGTCACCATGGAACAGGCAGGGCGCAGAGCTTCAGCTATGGTGCAGCAACTGCTTGCCCTTTCCAGAAAGCAGGAGATCAGATTTGTACCGGTGGATTTGAATTACTCCATCAAACACGTTTTTAAAATGGCCGTAAATTCCTTTGATAAATCCGTTCACCTTGATTTTTTTCCCTGGCCAGAAGATGCTGTGACTCTGGGCGATCCTGGACAAATTGAGCAGGTGCTTCTCAATTGCTGTGTGAATGGAGCACATGCTATGACCATTATGCGGGCGGGTGATGAGCGTAGAGGTGGCACTCTCAAGGTTTTTATTGACAGGATTCTTGCAGACAAGGAATTTAGAGAATTCCATACCAGGGCAACTGCTGAAGAGTACTGGTGTGTTTCCGTACAGGACTGTGGTGTTGGTATGGATACACAGACCATTGAGAAGATGTTTGATCCATTTTTTACAACCAAGGAGAAAAATAGTGGGACGGGGCTGGGGCTCTCCATGGTTTACAATATTGTAAGGGATCTGAAAGGCTTTATCAGTGTAGATTCTAAGGTGAATAGTGGGACAACACTGAAGCTCTTTTTCCCAGTGGATATTTCCACAGTATCCGTTGAAGAACATGATTATGAAGGACACTTGAATCAGTTCTCTGGCGAGGGGCTGATTCTCGTGGTTGATGATGAGCCGGTTATGCGAGAGATGGCAACACAGATCCTTAATGAATTCGGGTTCCAGGTGATTACTGCGGCAGACGGGCAGGAATGCGTGGCGATTTTTAAAGAACGTAAGGGGGAGATAAGGGCAGTTATTCTCGATATGGCAATGCCTGTGATGTCAGGTAAAGAGGCATATCTTGGAATGCAAAAAATTGATCCGAATGTCTGCGTTATCCTCGTCTCCGGCTTTCTCCAGGATGATCGGGTGCAGGAAATCCTTGATCTTGGCGTCTGCGGATTTGTGCAGAAACCCTATTCTGTGAGCAATTTTATGGAAGAGTTGAAGGGTGTTTTAGACAGCGGTGTGAAATAAATTACATTTCCCTTTTTTATCCAGTTTACAGGCCTTAACCACAGGGTCATGATAAAAACTGAACCAGCTGTCTTGTTGCTGGTAGTATTTGAAATACTCTTCTTTACGATCAATGACTTCTAAAGGAAAATTATCATAGGCCATGATCCAGAGCGGGTTTGTGTGGGCATGGGTGGGGTAGAGGTCACCAAGATGAACTAGGGTCTCACCGCCTGAATGCATTTCAACCAGCTGATGCCCACGGGTATGCCCACCAGTGTAGCGGAGTTTGATTCCTGTACAGACATCAATATCTCCTGTAATAATCTTGAGTTTGCCCTCTTTTTTGAGTAGTGAAAAATTTTCCGGCCAGTAGGTTGATTGCGCACGCCTGTTGGGCTGTTCCACATCCTCCCATTCCTTTTGCTGGATATAATGCACAGCATTTGGGAAGCTTAACTCCTCTTCACCTTGTTTATTATGCATCACTATTCCCCCGGCATGGTCAAAATCACAATGGGTCAGCAGTACCATATCTATATCTTCACGGGATATTCCGAGTGTCGAGAGGTCATCTGTAACTGACCACGGAGATGTTACCTGAAAGATAGAGAGTAGCTTGGAGCTGAGTTTGTTGCCAATACCGGTGTCGATAAGAATGGTGTGCTCGGGAGTCTTTACCAGGAGGACATCGTTGCACATGGGGATGGTGTTGCCTGCATCTGCTTTACACTTCTTTTCCCATAAAACCTTGGGCACAGCCCCGAACATGGTCCCGCCATCAAGACGAAAATGACCGCCGTTTAACCAGAATATTTTAAACTCACCAAGTCTCAGTGTCGGGATGTCCATTGTTGTTTTTTCCTTTGAATAGCTAAAATTTTTTATCAGGGAAGATCCATTCCTTCGAGCATACGCACCACCCTTTTCACATCCTGTGGATCCACCATTGCTTTGTCAGCAACTTCAGCAGAGCAGGAAAAAGTTTGAATGATGTGTGCTTTTTTTGCAATATCTCTGGCAACCTTCATCCCTCGGACGGCGAGTGGAGATTCGGATTCTGCTTCATGGGTAGCAAACAGGTAGGTATCCTGACTCTCTTCAAGCTGGGCGAGGAAGGCTTGGGTTTCCGGGTCTGGTACGTCGTCCTGGAGCCAGAAGCCCACAGCGACAAAGTTGTATCCTGTAGGGTTTGGAGCCTCGGAGAAGGTACAGAGTTTTTTTTCTCCACTGAGATGATCATACAGGGCTTGAGCCAGTTGTTTGATGTTTGCACTTGCAGATGAATATACAATCAGACTTTTCATTACTGTTCCTCCCTGGTATAGAATGGGTTGTGATAAG
>JAOZLI010000083.1 GCA_029934915.1 Desulfocapsa sp.
TTACTGTCATTACGACGTACCTAAGTACGTCTCATTCCATTAAATTTGCGTTCCTAGAATATGAAGCTTTTTACTTAGCCATCTAATTTGTCAGGATATTTTTCTGTAAAAAATCAATTCACTTGGATGCTGTATGGTTACATGTTAATATAATTTACAATTTTTACCAGACTATAAGCAGCTCTCTTGGAAACAACTTTTTAGGGGAGTCTTGTATGATTGTTTTTTGAGGTATCAAATGAAGTTAGAGGACTCAGCACTTCTTAAGCAGAAGTGTTACATTAATGGTGCCTGGGTTGAATCCAGTGACACCTTTGAAGTGTTTAACCCGGCCAATTCTGAATTACTGGGCAAAGTGTCATCCCTTGGTGCAGAAGAGACAAAAAATGCCATTGAAGCAGCAGAAAAAGCGTATTTCCCCTGGAAAAAGCTGACTGCAAAAGAACGCTCAGGCTATCTTCGCAAGTGGTACGATCTGATAGTTCGCCATAAAAAGGATCTTGCCATTATCATGACCAGCGAACAGGGGAAACCCCTGGTTGAGGCAGAAGGTGAAGTGCTCTATGGCGCTTCCTATGTCGAATGGTTTGCCGAAGAAGCGAAACGTGTGTATGGCGATACCATTCCCATGGCTCAGAAAGGCAAGCGTATTATAGTCATGAAGGAACCTATTGGCGTGTGTGCAGCGATTACTCCCTGGAATTTTCCTTCCGCAATGATAACCAGAAAAGCAGCTCCAGCTCTTGCTGCCGGGTGTCCTGTTATTGTGAAGCCTGCTGCTGAAACGCCTCTTTCGGCCTTAGCACTTGCTGAACTTGCGCATCGCGCAGGTATTCCAAAGGGTGTTTTTAATGTAATTACAGGGCCTGCCAGAGAAATAGGCGGTGTTTTAACTGCCAGTTCAGTTGTCAGGAAATTGAGTTTTACCGGTTCAACGCCCGTTGGTAAAGAATTGATGGCTGCTTGCAGTCATACTGTGAAAAAAATATCCCTTGAGCTTGGCGGACATGCACCGTTTCTGGTTTTCAACGATGCTGATATTGATACAGCAGTTGTCGAAGCAGTGGCTTCTAAATATCGAAATGCCGGCCAAACCTGTGTCTGTGCGAACCGCTTTATTATTCAGGAAGGCGTTTATAAAGAATTTGCCGAAAAACTCAGTGTCGCTGTAAAAGAGCAGTTGCGTGTCGGTTCAGGATTTAAGGAAGAGTCGAACCAGGGGCCGTTAATTGATCTCAATGCAGTTCTAAAAGTGGAAGCACAAATTAAAGATGCACTAGATAAAGGTGCCGTACTCCTTGCCGGTGGTAAAAGGGCAGGGGACGGCGGTTTTTTCTTTGAGCCAACCATTCTTGGGAATGTCACCACCGCAATGACAATAGCCACTGAAGAGACCTTTGGTCCCGTTGCACCGCTGTTTGTTTTTAAAGATGAAGAAGAAGGTGTGGCCATGGCTAATGATTCCGACTATGGGCTGGCATCCTATTTTTTCAGCAGAGATATGGCGCGTTGCTTTCGTGTTGCCGAGGCGCTTGAATATGGAATGGTCGGAGTGAATACTGGTGTGTTATCGTCAGAAGCAGCTCCTTTTGGTGGAATGAAAGAATCCGGTATTGGTCGTGAAGGCTCTAAATATGGTATTGAAGAGTATCTTGAAATTAAATATATGTGTGTCGGTGGACTTTAAAAATAACTTACACAGGAGAGGAATTCGTATGAAGACTGCAAGATCACTGAGGTTGTGGAACGTTTTTGCCATGCTGGCTGTATTATTGATGTTGAGTGCTTGTTTAAACACTAAGAGTAGTACAGAATCCCTGCCAGAGGTTGGTGATCTTGCCGAGCTTCCTCCAATGGCGAGTACTGTCGGTAATTACGAAGATATTGAGGTTCCTGAAGGGATGAAATTTATCAATAAAGACAGCATGTCTATGCGGACTGATTCTTTTCGGGGCGGAATTATGCATTATAAAGGTCGGATAGATGCATATTCGCTTAAGGATTACCTGATTTCTTCCATGAAGAAAAATATGTGGAAACTTGCTGGTGAAGTGTCCAGCCAAAATGTTATACTGGCATTTACCAAACCTCATCGAACATGTATGATACTCATCGAACCAAATTCAGCGCTTATGGATACTGCACTGACCATGTATGTTACCGTGGATCTGGCAGGGTCTCAAAACCTGAATCCTTTTGGCGAACCTGTGTCACAATAATTCTCCGGTGAAAGTTTTATTTATAAAGGCCGTTTCTCCAATGACATACTGGAGAATCGGCTTTTTCTGTTTTCTATGTTTTTCAAGTATGGCGAATCCCCTGGCCGCTGAATCGCTGTTTGAAAGGGATATTCGAAATGCAGCACGAAGCGGTGATGCAGAGTCTCAGTATGCTCTGGCACTGTTTTATGAAACTGGAAGCGAAACAATAAGGCGTGATTCTGAAAAGGCATTGTATTGGTTGGAAAAATCAGGGCAGCAAACAATTGCCGGTGCCTGCCTTTACCTTGGATTGAAGTATGAATATGGAAATGGAGTAAAGCAGGATTATGTCCTTGCTCACTGCTGGTATCTGTGTGCTGCTAGACAGGATTGGCCAATGGCACAATTTTTCCTGGCAAATTTATATGAAAAGGGCAAGGGGGTTGCAGTATCAAAGCGTACGGCTCTTGCCTGGTACTCACTTGCAAGCGAGCATGGATACCCGAAAGCAGACAGTGAAAGTAAACGACTGCGCGAGGAACTAGGTAGTGCTGCCAAAAATGGTTTAGGGTTGTTGCAGAAGAAATTAATGGAAAAGAATGCAACACCCTGCAACTAAATATGTTTTGTTTGCCCTAAGGGTGTGGTAGCCTTAGGATTAGTACAGGTACGGAATTCAGAAAATCGACAATATTGATAAGCTGGTAAAGAAAAAAATTCAGATGGATAAGTACGACACCATCAATATTGCTTATTGGGGAAGTTGCATTAAATGGAAATCGATGTTGAAAAACAGAAAAAGGCTCTGCTAAAAACTCAAAAGCTTCTACAGCAGGAAGAGCAGAAGCGTCAGGCAAAACGAATTCATAAACTTGTTGCGGATCTCGAAGCAGGGAATAATGAGGTGCTCAGTAATGATGAATTTATGGAAAAATTGCCATCTCTGCTCGTTGATTATTGCAAAAAAGATACTTCAGATAAGGCAGTAAAACTATTTGAAAAATTAGGACAATGTGCCACCAGTGACAGTAAGGAAATTCGTGAGCGTGCACTTATGGCGCTTAGTCTCTGCCTGGCCCAACTGAGTGATCAGCAACATCCCGAACTCACAAAAATGGTAAGCCAGATTCTTCTGACCTGGTTGCAGACAGAGACGGAATATTTGTCTGTATGCACAAGTATTTGTAAACAGATACAGGAATACGGCGTGCAGTTGCTTCAGGAGGGGCTGCTACAGGAATGCTATCCTCTCCTTGAAGTTTTTTCCAGGATTCAGTCTGGAGATCTGGAAAAAACCAATGCCATACGAAGTGTTGTCTGTCGTGCTCAGGATGCTATGGCTGTCGGATATATTCTTGAAGAATTAACCCTGGTCATTCTTCATGGCCGTGGAAAGAGAAGAGAACAGGCAGAGTTGATCCTCACCAACTTAGGTAGTAAAGCCACTATTCATATGCTGGACAAATTGCTTGCCTGCAATGAAAGAGAAGACCGTTTACGGCTTGTTGGAATTATTCCCGCCACCGGTAATATCACTGTTGCCGTTTTACAAGAATACCTGCAAAAGAAACTCCCCTGGTATGGAATCCGCAATATTCTTCTGATTATCACTGCCATTGATGACCCAGAGCTCATTCCTCTGATTATGCCGTTTCTTAGCCATGAAGATTTGCGTATTCAGCAGCAGGTTCTTGATTGCATAACTGAAATTGTAGAAGAAAATCTCAGTGAATATCTTATTAAAGCATTACCAGTGGTTGATGATAGCCTGAAAGTTGAACTGGTTTCTTATCTCGGTCAACTTGGTGATAACAATGCCATTGAGGCCTTTCTTGATCTTCTTGGCACGCGTGATTCTTTTTCCCTGGAAGTACGTGATGATTTGTTGCGTAAACTTGCGATTCAGATTCGTTTAAGCCATTCGCAACGAGCTATTAATCTTCTGAAGATGATTGCAGAAGAACGAAGGGATACGGCCAACATCAAAACAGATCCTGTGTTGAGAACTGTAATGCAATCGCTTCAGGTTTTAGAAGAACGTCAGAAAAGTTGTGTCGTAACGACTTTGGAAGATGATTCACAAGATCCTGAGCAGGGTATGTTGCCAAATGAGGATATATCCTATGATAATGATCCCGAAGGGAAAACTGCTGCCTATCAAAAAGTACATTTTATAAACATACAGGTCGGTGAATTACTAGGAAAAGGGAGGACTTCTGAAGCCAGTAAATTACTTTATGAAAGATGTATTCTGGCAGCCGAAGAAAAAGATTTTATAACAGCAGAGATATTGCGGGATCGTATCCTTGAAGTCGATCCCAATGCGCTGTCTGATATTATCAGTGCAGGAGAAATAATTGAAGAGAAGCGCAGTTCTTCCATTGCATCGAGTCATGTAAGTATTTGGCAGGAGCTCTATGATTCTCTCACCACCGAGGAGTTTAATGCGCTCTATTACTCTCTTGAGGCAAGGGACTATGCCGCAGGAGCCCTTGTGGTAGAACAGGGAGAGGATATCCCCGTTCTCTTTTTTGTTAATTCAGGCCAGGTGGGGATGAATTGCAAACCCGATAAAGAAGAGATCTTCTTAAAGCGGGTAGGGCCGGGAGAAATTATTGGTTGTGGACCGTTTTTTGATGTTTCTGTCTGGACTGTAACGCTTACAGCTTTAAGTAGAGCTAATATTCATATCCTGGACAGAGAAAAATTCATCGAGTTGCTTTCTTCGTTTCCTGCTCTGGAACCCTGTTTATCCAGTTATTGTCAAAAAACAGACAATGTGCCTCAACTGTTGAGTATGTCCAGTGAAGATCGAAGACGTGCCGTTCGCTATCCATATACCCGTATTGTCAAACATACCCTGCTTGATAAATATGGGACTGTTATCATGAGAAGTTTTAAGGGTGAAATTATTGATATTTCAACCTCAGGACTTTCATTTTCCATTCGTATTTCTAAAAAAGAGAATGCCAGGTTGATGCTCGATAGAGGTATCAAAACAGTTCTGCCAGTATCTGGTGGGGAAACATATGAAACCACTGGAAAAATTGTTGCAGTACGTTTTAAGCAACAGGAGGAAACTGATTATTCGGTTCATGTTAAGTTTACAGAATCAATTGAAGACGATATGCTGAAGCGTATTCTGCAATGATCTCTCCTTTTTTCTCCCCCCCCCTGGCTCTTGCCCCCATGGTGGGCCTGTCCCATTCTGCTCTTCGTCTTTTGGTTTTAGAACTTGGTGGTATTGGTCTTTTTTTCAGCGAAATGCTCTCGGTTGGGAAACTGCCCATTGAGAATGAACACATTTCGCCGTATCTTTCAAGAACACCAGAAGAGAGTCCTCTGTTTTATCAAATTTTCACTGGGCCCGGCCAGGATTTGTTGCCGGCCATTGAAAGGCTGCACTCTCTGAATGCACAGGGGATAGATCTCAATCTCGGTTGTCCGGCTCCAGCACTCAGGAAAATCGGTGCTGGTTCATTTATGGCTCATAATCTGGTACTGGAAACTGTGCGTAATATACGTGCAGCCACCACACTTCCGTTAAGCGTGAAAATTCGTCTTGGCAAGACCCTTGATGAAAAAAGTCTGGTATCTTTTTGTCAAATGCTCGAAAGTGAAGGTGTTGATATGCTTACGGTGCACGGCAGGTTGAACGGTGAGAAATTTTGCAGGAAACCCCGTTGGGACTGGATCGGAAAGGTGAAAAGTAATGTAACTATCCCGGTACTGGCAAATGGCGGAATATTTTCGGTGGAAGATGCGAAGCGTTGTCTTGAACAATCGGGTGCAGACGGTCTAATGCTTGGAAGAGGTGCTGTCGTACGACCATGGCTTTTTGCTGATATTGCACATGCTCTGTATGGTGCTGCAAGTGTGGAACGGGGATCTCTCAGTGATATCTATTTTCGCTTTGTAACGCTTCTAGAAGAACGTTTCCAGCCCGAAAGAAGGCTGGGGCGTCTTAAACAGTTTACCCATTATTATGCTGAAAATTTCGCGTTTGGGCATCATTTAGCATCTGGTGTTCAAAATGCTCAAACTGTCAAAGATGCCAGTGATAGCGCGATGGAATTTTTTCAAAAAACAGAAACGTAAACCAGTAATCTTAACATAAGAGAGGGAAACAAGATGATCGAACTTGTCAAAAAAACCTTGTTAACAGGTATCGGAGTTGCGGCACTGAGTAAAGAAAAAATAGAAAGTCTGGCCAAAGAAGTTGCCGAAAAAGGAAAACTTACCGAGCAGGAAGGGAAAGAATTTGTGGATCAACTTCTTAACCGATCAGAAGAAGCCAGAGAAGAATTGCAGGCACAGATTGAAGCAAAGGTTAGGGCCGTTCTCGAAAAAATGGATGTGGCAAAGAAGAGTGATGTTGACGCTTTGAGGAAAGAGATAGAAGAACTTAAAGAATCGTAACAATTATATCATCAAACCCGATCGCTCATATCTCATTGTAAGATGGATTGAAGACAACCACCTGTTAACTGAACTATACTTTAGCAGGTGGTTGTCTTTGTTATACGATTTTATCAGCGACGACGTCCTCCTCCTCCCCCTCGACGTGCGCCACCACTTCGATGAGAAGTACCACTGGGCCTGTTGTAACTACTTGATCTTTCTGTGGCTCGCTGCCTTGAATATTGCTGCCTGTCGATGGATGAAGTCCTATCGTATCCAGAGCGTTGCTGAGCAGTAGTACGAGCCTGTTCAGCTTTTGCTGAGGTGGTATTGTTTTGCCATTGTCCATTGCTACGCTGCTGCCATTGCCCGTTATTGTTGCGCAGGACATTTCCGTCCTTGTCGGCCAGGATGTTGTTGGGGCGATTCTCGCTGCCTACATTTGCAGCCTTATTTCGCATATCGTTCGTGCTGAGCTGTCCTAGCGATTCAGCTTTACCGGATCGATTCATCACGGCAGCTGTTCCAAGTGCTGCTGCTCCTCCAGCGGCTGCAATCTTACCAGCCTGGTTTGTTGATGCTCTATTTGTAATCTCCTGCCTGTCACCCTTATTTATTGAACGGGAGTTAACTGTGTTTTGAATGTTGGCACGCTGCTCGTTGCTTCGATAGATATTGTTGCGATTTGAGATATTATTGAAATTACGATTACTGTTAATATTTACATTGTTTATATTAACCTGTCTGTACGACGGCCTGTAACCTCTCGGTCCATAACAGTGCCGACCACCCCAGTATCGGCCGTGGTAGCCGCCGCCGCTATAAAACCCAACACGAAAGGGACCTGAGCTCCAGCTCATGCCAAAACCCCAGCCGGTCCATGGATTATAAGAGACACTGAATCCCCAGGTTGCAGGACGCGGGTAATAATAATAGGGCGTAATCCAGGGGTTGTAATAATAGCCGGTACCATAGACAATGGTAGGCCCGTAGATATAACTGCCAACATATCCGGGAGTATATCCCACATAGACCACGTCAGGCGTGGAATCGTATACATACACATACTTAGCGTTATAAACAGGACTGGATGGCGGTACCTGGTCGATCCCTGGGGGGGCCTGATCTGACACTGTCCAGGGGCCGGTTGCAGCTGAAGATATATACCAGACAGCATCTTTAACCAGGTAAAATTGTTTGTCTGTCTTGATTACTGTTTCTGAACAGTTCACTGCAAAAAGGAGACTTGTGCTATCTATTTTTTTAAATTCCGGCTTGCCATCATAGGAAACCTTGATATCCACCGGCCCTTTTTTTACTGCGGCTGTTTGCGGTATCTGGGCATCCATAACCGCTTCTTTGGCTTCATCGGTCCCTGCAACAGATGCTCTCACATCGGCATATTTGGATTCTTTAGGAATATCAGAAAAGGTTGCTGGAAGCTTGTTGGCTTCAACATACTTCCAGGTACCAGTCATGGATTTAGATTTATACCAGCGACCTGAAATAATAAGATAGTACTTTTGGCTCTTCACATCCATAAACACATCGGAGTTGGTATTACTCATGGCCAGAAGGTCGTCGGTCAATGGTGAAAATTCAGCTTTTCCTGTGGAAACGACAAGTTCTGTAGGTTTGTGTGTAACAACAATGGTTGGAGCATTTTCGGCGGTTATTTTGGCGGTGGAGTCCTCTGTTTGTTGGCTTTTTGTATTGGCTTCGCTCTCTTTATTTGCCACCATTTTAACAAGAGTTGCGGGCGGCTGGTCCGTGTAACTCCATGGCCCGTCAGATTTCTTGGCACTGTACCAGACATTGGCTGCAGTATTTAAAAACCAATTATCGTTTTTACTATCAAAAAAGAGTGGGTAGGGAGTGTTCGCAACTGCCTGATATTCGCTATTTTCAATTTCCTGCAACATGGCCTTGCCATCAATTGCAACCAGCAGAGCCGGTTTATCCATATAAATAATTTCAGGAGGTTTATTGTTAAGGTTTGCTGCTAGTTTTTGGTCCTGCTTAACTGCAGCAAGAGCAGTTGTCAATTCATCCAGTGAGGATGTCAGGTTTCCTCTTTTTATACCTTGTTGAACAGCCGCACTGAATTCTTTTTCCAGCTCTTTATTCTCTTTGGGGAAACGAGTATTGGTAATTTCCAGAGTTTGATAATGGACCGTACGCTGTTCTCGATCAATATTTACCTGAGCAGTAAACCAGGCAGCACCAAAGACTGGCGAGGCATCACCTGAATCATGATATGCAACGGCTGCTCTCCCCTTTAAAATATTCCCTTCCAGGGATTCTACCTGGGGTTGGTAGATAGTGATGGAACCGGAAGTAACTTTCACATCCCTGGGCCACTTGTTCAATTCCTCTGCTTGTACCAGTGGTATAATCAGTAAAGACAGTAGCAAAATAAGAAAACCAAAACGAAATGTTTTGAAAGTAAGCATACGTTCACCTGTGTGTGAGTAAAATATCTAAAGGCTATCTTGAAAAGAAAGTCAGTAGAAGTTATTTCTGAACGAGTTCTTAATTGACACTTAATAATAACTATTAATCGTTATGGTTTGAAAAGTCTAATGACTTCTCCTTTTTCGATTGTTGATATTCATAATAGTCAGTAAATGGTTTTTACAGGGAATAGTCAGGTAACCTTGAGTTTTTTCACATATTAAAGTCTCTCCCAGGGTAATGACTAATGTAGGACTATTTTTTAAATAAGTCTGAATGGCTGCCAGTTCGTTCAAAAATAATCTCTTGCTCTAGATATTTATAGGCTCTTTCTAATTTTTCTTGAAATGATTTCTTTCTTCGAAGGATGCCATTGCAATTCATCCAATTTAAGTAAAACCGCAAGTAGAAACTGTTCATATTTCCTTCCAAACCCCTGTTCATAATTATTCAGCTATGATTGGATCAATTTATTCGAGAAGATTAGTGAAACATCTTAGTCCGTCACTAACATACCATTATTTGATCTAATTCTTACCAATCTTGATGGCGTCGTAAAAAGCTTCTCAACCATGAAGGGCATGAAGGCCATGAAGAAAAGAACAACAACAAATCATTCCTTTAACTTCATATTCGAGGAACGCAAATTTAGTGGAATGAGACGTACTTAGGTACGCCGCAGTGACAGT
>JAOZLI010000084.1 GCA_029934915.1 Desulfocapsa sp.
TGCTCATTGGGAACCCGGAGTTTTGCTGCTACGTGCAGATTCCGGGGACCCGGTTGAGGAATCCAGGCGGAGTAGTTGTCTGTCCTTGATCAGGTAAACAAACGCCTGAAAGATTCCAGATCCTCATCAACTTCCATCACCAGAATCTGCGCCAGGGCATTGAGTGTGACGATAGCATTTTTGTCCGCATCCATTTTTGATGTCATATTGATTCTTTTTAGAATACCCTCATTTACTGTCTGCACTTCCTCGTAGTGTCCCTCAATTCGATGCATAAAAAAATCACAGCTTTCTCCCTGTTTGTGGGAAAAATACTGGCGAAGCAAGTAGGCAGAAGCCGAACGGTACATGGTCTCTTCAACGGTGGCAAATGGCAGGTGGAAACAGGCCATTGGTTTTAAGATGGCCATGCTGGGACAACCGCTGGTGGCCATGATAATCCCCATAATGGATGCCAGTCCTTCCTGGACAGTAGTCTCCTTTGAGCAGGTTCTGGCGGCGGAAATGCAGGAAACAAGACACGCTTTGTGTGATGGTGTTTCTTTAAAGGCAAAGACAAGATCTGCTAAGTTTTTGGCAATGGGGCAGAAATCGTGTTCGGAGAGTTCCAATTTACAACACTTGCAACGGGCAATTCCAAGGTGTGTCCACTCCGGAGGGTTGTTGTTGGAAGGTTTATAGGCCAAGGTTTCCTTGTCCAGATGTATAAGAAAACGTTTCTTACTGTTATCTGGAAAATCAAAGCGGTAGCTAAAGGTGATTTCTGTCATAGGGTAATGAAAACTTTAAAAAGAAGGATATCTGTTTCTGATGGAATAAATGACCAATCATTAATGAGTCTTAAATAACGTAGCACACTTTAGTGCCTTACTCCATAAAAGCTGCAATAAAAAAACAGGTAAGCTAGGTACGAGACTCCGAGAAAATATGAGAGTAGCGTTATATCAAGAAGTTAACAAGTACCTACAAAGGCACTTGTCAGGTTCCACGTGTTTAGAATTTATACCATTTTTTCTTTTGCTCAAAAAACGCAACTCTGTTTCTTCCAGCCTCTTTCGCATCGTAGAGGGCCGCATCGGCTTGATTGATAAAATCACTTTTTTTGAAGTTATCAACAGTTAGCGGTTTCATGGTAGAGACACCAAAACTTGCCGTGATATGATATTTTTCTTTACCATCATCTAAAACACCATCGTCCACTGCTGTTCGTAATTTTTCGGCCACCGCCTTTGCGTCTGCTTGAGAGGTGTCAGGTAAAATGACAGTGAATTCTTCTCCACCGTAGCGTGCCAAGGTGTCATATTTCCGAAGTGCTTTTTTTAATATGGCGCTGAATTCTTTGAGGACAAAATCTCCCACTTGGTGACCATAAGTGTCGTTGAACTTTTTGAAAAAATCAATGTCAATCAGTAGGAGTGATATCTCTGTTTCGTTACGTAATGCACGGCTGATTTCGTTGTCGAGGCTGTTTTGAAAGTAGCGATGATTGTAAATTTCGGTGAGGCCATCGATATTGGCGAGGTTATCGAGAATCTGGTTCTTCGCTGTCAGCTCTACCATCAAATTTTCAAGTTCCATCTTGGTTTTGATCAGCTCCTGATTCATCTGATCAAAGTCTAAATTCATAAGACTTAAACGGATATTAGCTTCCTGTAGAATCTCCTGGATGGGTTTGGTTTCTTTTATACGTAGACCAAAATATTCACCAGCCTGATCGACCTGTGTGTGAACCTCACTTAAGATATGTTCAAGATCTTCGTTGGATAGACCCAGAAGTTTTTTTGCCTCTTTCCTGAAACGATTATGGAATTCTTCGGGTTTGTCAGAATAGAGGATGGAGATAAGCAAATCAGAAAGATAGGCTGCTTTACAGGTAGTTTCAATTTTTTTGTCTTTATCTTTATAATTAAGTGGCTCGTGATGATACAGGATAGGAAGCAGCAGGACTTCAGGAAATCCCCAGCTCTTGGCGACTTCATAGCCGATGGTAGGGTGGGAAGTTCCAAACTGTTCTTCTTCTGCAGTCAGAGCGTCGTACTGTTCATCTGCGACTTTTTTGAGAACGTCCCCGTACTCATCCTGAAAAGTACTGGCCAGGATTAATTCACCAAGATTTTGTAACAGGCCGCAAATAAATATTTCTTCTGTGTCGGCCCCTTTTACGCGTTCGAGAATAAGTTTTGAGGCAACGGCTCCGGCAAGAGAGTTTTTCCAGAAATTTTCAAAATTAAACTGGCTTTTCTTTTTACCTCCTTTCATGCTTAAAAATGAAAAGGAAAGCACCAGACTTCTCACGGCATTGATGCCAAGGATTGATACCGCCTGGTTTATGGAGCTGATTTGCTGAGCAAAACTATAAAAGGAAGAATTTGATACCTTGAGGATTTTGGCAGACAGGCCCGTGTCTTTAGAAATCAGATTTGCAATATCGGAGAGTGTGGTGTCTTCCCTGGAAGTAAGCGTTATTATTTCAGAAGCAACAGTTGGAAGTGTTGGCAGTTCGTCTGATTTGAGTACCGCTTTAAGCGTTTTTTTCCGGTTCATAAACAGCCTCTCCGTGATAAGTGACAGTGCGAAAACCTTTTAGATGCTATCTGAAAAGTATATCGCTTTCCACTAACAAATATCAAGGAGAGCTGAAAAAAATATTTATCGAAATGTTTTTTATACCGGGTCACCATTCTCAGGGTATGTACAAATCTCACCACAATAGTTTCGGAAACGAAGTTCCTTTCCCCTGGATATAATATAATCTGGAGTGAGTGGTATCTTCCCTTTCCCGCCAGGTGCGTCGAGTGCAAAAGTCGGGACGGCCATGCCTGAAACAGATCCAATAAGCTGCTGCATAATTTTTATACCACAACTGCTGTGTGTTCTAAAATGATTCGTTCCCTTTGTCAGATCTCCCTGGAAAAGATAATAGGGCTTTACCCGCATTTTGAGGAGTCCGGTGAACAGTTTTTTCAGGGTTTGCGCATCGTCGTTGATTCCTTTTAGAAGCACAGTCTGGCAGCCAAGAGGGATACCACTGTTTGCAAGACGCCCGCAGGCCTTTTCTGCCTCTCTTGTTAATTCCCGTGGATGGTTGAAGTGGGTATTAATATAAAGGGGATGGTATTTGGCTAGTATTTTAGCAAGATCCGTGGTGACACGCTGGGGAAGTGTGCAGGGTACACGGCTTCCTATTCTGATGACTTCAAGATGTGGAATAGCGTGCAATCTGCCCAGGATGGAATCAAGCTTTTTGTCTGATAATAAAAGAGGGTCCCCTCCTGATAATAATACCTCTCGAACAGTGCTGTGCTCTTTTATATATTCAATACCATTTTCGATGGATTGCTCGCTTATGCACATTGAGCTGCTGCCCACCATTCGTTTTCTGGTGCAGAACCTGCAATACATGGCGCATTCAGATGCAACAAGCAGCAGTACCCTGTCTGGATATTTATGTACAAGACCTTGGACGGGGCTGAGTCTTTCTTCGCCTAAAGGGTCAGGCATACAGACACTGTCTTCAAGTTCTCTCTTGTCGGGAACGGCCTGTTTCCAGATGGGATCGTCAACTTCCTGGATAAGACTTAAATAATAACTGTTAATTCGCATGGGAAAACTTGCATAAGCACTTTCTAATGCGCTACAATCGAATGTGAAATGGCGTGCAAGCGTTGTGGAATCGCTTACAGAATTTTGTAATATTTCTTTCCAGTGTGTCATGGTGGCGCATTATGGAGGATAGTCGGCAAAATGTCAATTGCCGACTAAGGGCTTGTTCAACAAGCCCTAAACTCTTGGCTCGTCAGGTCGAGCCTCAATAAAGCGTGAAAGTCGAACAGCACATGTTTGACAGAGTTATTTTACATAGAAACAGGCTGTAAGGCCTGAGGAGACGACATGGCAGAGAATCAATATGGATTTAAATATGATGAGTATGGCAATACCAGAGAAATTCTGGTGTATGCCAGTGGGCCAACCATTCAGACCATTAGTTATGTGAATAAAGGAACGGCGTTCAGTGAGTCTGAGAGAAAAAGACTAGGGCTTGTGGCGACTTTGCCGCCAGCAGTAAGAAATCTTGAACATCAGGTGGAAAATTCTATTATCAAGGTGAATTCGAAAACCTCACCCATTGAGAAGTTTATTTATATTCGTTCACTGTTTGACAGGAATGTTGCCCTTGCCCACGCCTTGATTAAAAGTGATATCGAAAACCTGATGGGGATTATTTACACCCCCACCGTAGGTCTTGCTGTACAAAATTATTCCTCCATGTTTCGTCAGGCCAATGGCTTGCATTTTTACCCGGGAAATATCGATCAGGCAGAGGATATCCTGCGCAGGTATATGAATAGAGATATACGAGTTGCAGTGGTTACGGACAACCAGGGTATTCTCGGAATTGGTGATCAGGGGGCAGGGGGCATTGCAATCTGTCTTGGTAAACTGATGCTCTATACGCAGGGTGCAGGTATTGCTCCATGGCATTGTCTACCAATCTCGCTTGACGTTGGAACCAACAATGAAAAACTATTGGCTGATAATGAATACCTGGGCTGGCGGCATCATCGTCTGACAGGGGAAGAATATTCCGATTTTATTGGCCGTTTTGCCTGTGCCTTTCGAAATGTATTCCCCAATGCCTTATGTCAGTGGGAAGATTTCTCCAAGCAGAATGCCTTTGCTATACGGGACACCTATTTGCATGATTTGATCTCCTTTAATGATGATATTCAGGGGACTGGAGCTGTAACACTTGCAGCTATCCTTACTGCCATGCGCATAAAACTGGCAAAACTGAAAGATCAGGTGTTTCTGGTACATGGCGCAGGGGCTGGAGGGGTAGGAGTTGCAGAGCAGATAGGGGTTGCACTGGTTGAAGAAGGTCTTAGTGAGGAAGAGGCAAAAGACAGAATTTTCACAGTTGATTCAAGAGGCATCGTTACCACGGATCGCACCACCGAAGAATATAAAATGAAATTTGCCAAGGATAAGGAAAAATTTCCGTGGCTACAGGAAGAAAAAAATCGTGATTTATTGCAAGCGGTGAAGCAGGCAGGAGTCACAGTCCTTATTGGAACATCCGGACAGGGAGGTTGTTTTACTAAGGAAGTTGTGGAAGCAGTGGCTGAAAATAGTGATCGTCCCGTGATTATGCCGCTTTCAAATCCCACAGACATGGCCGAGGCATTACCCGAAGATATTTATCGCTGGACAGATGGCAAGGCACTTGTTGCAACGGGTAGCCCTTTTGATCCGGTGGAATGTAACGGGGTAACGCATCGTATAGGACAGTGTAATAATGTCTTTGTTTTTCCGGGTGTCGGGCTTGGGGTGTTGGGTTCAGGAGCCAGGGAAGTACTGCCGGAATTTTTCACGGCTGCAGCACATGCTGTTTCTTCCTGTGTGACAAAAAATGAAATGGAAGAAGGACTTCTGGTGCCGGCCGTTGGTTCATTAAACGATGTGAGCCGAAAAGTAGCCCTTGCAGTGGCAATGTCTGCGGTGAAGCATGGTGTGAGTCGACCCTGTGTTTTTTCCACCTTTCAGCATGAAGGAGATGATGCCAGAATGAATGAGTTGCTTCGTAAAATGCGTTGGGATCCTGAATATCTACCCCTGGTGGCAATGTAGTCAACATGGGAATGTCGAATATCGAACAGTAACTCCAAGGCGTTTTCGCTTTCCTGTTTGATGGTAAGTTGTAGTTGTGCATACTGAAAGGATGCGTAAAAACCATTTTACCATGAAGTGCACGAAGGGCATGAAGAAAAGAACGATAGCGAATCAGTCTTTTAACTTCATGTCCTTCATGATCTTCATGGTGAGTGTTGTCTTTTTACGAGTTTGTCATATTTCATAAAATTGTGGAGAAAACGTGACTGCGCAGGAAAAGAGAAGGTACTTTCGTATACATTTCAAACGTCAGGTTCAGTTGGCTTTTTCCTCTGAGGTGTATGACAATTGCATAATACAGAATATCTCTTTAGGTGGGTTGCTTGTTACGGGGGAATTTCCACATAAAGTAAAGGACCAGTGTTCTGTAACTATTTCTCAACAGAGCAAAACTGCCTCGTTAATATTTAAAGCTCAAGCTAAAATTATACGCAAAGATGCTAAGAGCATTGCTCTAGGATTTGTTTCAATGTCTTTTGAAGGCATGGTGTCACTGGAATTAATCTTACTTTTTGAACCAGGAGAAGAATCTTCAGGTAATGAACGAACATTACCCACGGATTTACCATTTACTATCTGTGAAGACGAATCAATTCCTTTTGATTTTTAAGATTTTTTGTTGGAGTATCGTGAGCCCCTCTTGATCAATTATCAGATCCGGTTCAGGAAACACTGATATTTGAATATTGCCCTCTCTAGTCTGTCGTCTTTTAGCAGGTTTCATGGCGGGATTTGATGCTATTGTTCTGTATTACGTGGTCGTCTAAGTGATGTGAATTGTAACTTATTGGCCATTGTAGCCTCTCCCCCTCAAACCTTTCTGCCCAATAAGATGTTTTGTTTTCAGACGTTTAACGTGTGGTCAAGTATTTATTTAAGCTCTTTTGTAACTGCCACAGAAATCCTATATCTATTTTTTTGAACAATAAATCAAAAAAAGTTGATAATTGTTAAAAAATATTGATATGTCGCTTGAATAAAATTGAAAAACAAAGTAGTTTGCCTCTCTCAGAACCCCTGATAATGGTCTGTTCACAGGAGTTTGATGAACATTCTTTCCAGAGTGTTCCCCGAAATTCTAGTAAAATTAACAGGAATTCGGATCGTATCTATTAAATATTTAACTAAATAATGTCCCGATGGTTGTTTTCCAGATCGGGGTCTGACCTACTTTGAGGATTTGTAATGACAGCAAAACTTATCAGCGGAATTGAAATAGCCAAGGACATTCGTGAGGAACTGAAAGTCGAGGTTGATGAACTAACAAATAAGCATAATGTGGTTCCAGGTCTTGTTACCATTCTGGTCGGTGAAGATCCTGCCTCTCAGTCCTATGTGGCTGCAAAAAACAAAACTGCCCACGCTCTTGGTATTCATTCTGAGCAGGTTACGCTGGATGCAGATACAAGCGAGGAAGACCTTCTCGCAACGGTCAAAAAATATAATGAGGATCCCAAAATTCACGGTATCCTGGTTCAACTTCCTCTCCCCAAACATGTGAACGAGGCAAATGTTCTTCTTGCTATTGATCCAGCTAAGGATGTTGATGGCTTTCATCCCATCAACGTTGGAAAGATGGTTCTTGGTGAGCAGTGTTTTCTTCCTTGTACTCCCCACGGAATTCTCGAGATGCTGACTCGTTCAGGTGTTGAGACCAGTGGCGCTGAGGTTGTGATTATCGGACGCTCCAACATCGTTGGTAAACCAATTGCAAACCTGATGCTGCAGAAACGTGATGGTGGAAATGCGACTATTACCCTTTGTCATACCAGAACTAAAGATATGGCTGAACACTGCAGGCGTGCTGATATTATCATTGCTGCCGTTGGTGTACCCAAGATGGTGACTGCGGATATGGTGAAAGAGGGTGCTGTCATAATAGATGTTGGTGTGAATCGAATCGGTAAGGCTTCCAATGGCAAAGCGATTCTTGCAGGAGATGTTGATTTTGATGCCGTAAAAGAAATAGCATCTTTCATTACTCCCGTGCCCGGTGGCGTTGGTCCCATGACCATCACCATGTTGATGAAAAATACCGTTCAGGCTGCTAAAATGGCTGCCGACTTAATTTAATATAAAATCTTAAGAGTTTATGGCGGTTACTATTTTTAGTAACCGCATATTATTGTTTTCTGGAGGACGACTATGAGCAGCAGCAAAGGTGGATGTACATCCTGTAATGATATTACCCTTGCGTCAACCAAAGATCTGTTAAATCAGGATTTGGCGAAGCAGGTACGAACAGCCTATGATCGTATAGAGGCCCGTGGCGTGTCGGCTTGTCTTTTTGGCTCAGGTGGTACCTGTTGCCGTATCTGTAATATGGGCCCCTGTCAAATCATTGATGGTGTAGAGCAAATGATTGGTGTCTGCGGCGCAACTGCTGCTACAGTGGTTGCCAGAAACTTTGCCCGTCTTGTGGCAGCAGGAACTGCAGCACATACCGATCATGCTCGTGAAATGGTAATGGGCTTTATCGAGACTGCTAAAGGAAACACTCCTCACGGAATTAAAGACGAAGAAAAACTGCACACCATGGCAGATGTCTATGGTATCGAGATTGAAGACAGAGATAAAAACGAGATTGCCCTCGAACTTGGTGAAAAAGCACTTGCCGAATTTGGGCAGCAAAGCGGAACACTCACCATGCTTAATCGTGCTCCTGAAAAACAGCAGCAGATCTGGAAAGAGCAGGGTGTTGAGCCTCGCGGCATTGACCGTGAGGTTGTTGAAACCATGCATCGAACCCATATGGGTGTTGATCAGGAATACAAGAACATCATGAAGCAGGCAGCCCGTTGTTCACTGGCTGATGGCTGGGGTGCTTCCATGCTCTCCACCGAGCTTACTGATATTATGTTTGGTACTCCTGTTCCACGACGCTCTCTTATTGATCTTGGGGTCTTAAAAGAAGATCAGGTGAATGTTACTGTTCATGGTCATGAGCCACTCTTGGCAGAAGCACTTTGTCTTGCTGCCGAAAGTGATGAGATGCAGGCTCTCGCTAAGAAAGTAGGTGCCAAAGGAATCAACCTTGCAGGTGTTTGTTGTACCGGAAATGAGATTCTTATGCGTCGTGGAATTCCTGTAGCGGGATCCTTTATTCAGCAGGAAATGGTACTTGCCACCGGCGCAGTCGAGGCCATGGTTGTTGATGTTCAGTGTGTTATGCAGTCGGTAGCTCAGGTAGTAAAAGAGATGCACACCGATATCATCACCACTAACTATCGGGCAAAAATGCCCGATGCTATTCATATGCAGTTTGAGGACAAAGATCCTCTCGGATCAGCCAAAGCAATCCTCACTCACGCCATCAATAATTTCAAAAAGCGTGGTAATCACTACATTCCCAAGGACAGTAAGCTTGATGTGGTTGTTGGTTTCAGTCATGAAACCATTAACTATATGCTTGGTGGTCGTTTTCGTCAGAGTTACCGTCCATTAAATGACAATATCATCAATGGTCGTATTAAAGGAATTGGAGCACTTGTTGGTTGTGAGCATTACAAGCACAGCGACGATGTTCATTTTGAAATTGCCAAAGAGCTTTTGAAAAACAATGTTCTTGTGCTGGCCACAGGTTGTGCTGCACAGGCGCTTGGCCGTATGGGCCTCATGCGTCCTGAAGCTGCTGCCGAATATTGTGGTGCGGGACTTGCTGAAGTTTGTGAAACCGTAGGTATGCCTCCAGTTCTTCATGTTGGTTCTTGTGTCGATAATAGTCGTCTCCTGATTGCTCTTACTGAAATGGTAAAAGAGGGTGGTCTTGGTGATGATATTTCAGAGCTTCCCGCCTGCGGTACTGCACCATTATGGATGAGTGAAAAAGCCATTGCCATTGGCCAGTACTTTGTAACTTCCGGTGCTCATGTTATCTTCCAGAACCTTCCTGTGACAGGATCCAAAGAGATGGATGACTTTATGCTTGATGGTATGAAGGAAGCATATGGCGCATGTTGGGATTACGAAGCAGATCCAATCAAACTCGCACAGAAGATGATCAAGGCCATTGACGGAAAACGTGAAGCTCTTGGAATTAACAAGAAGCAGGATCGTGTTCTCTTTGATATG
>JAOZLI010000085.1 GCA_029934915.1 Desulfocapsa sp.
GATAATCAGAAAGTTCGTGATCTCGACGAACTGGTTTCCAAAAAACTTGGCTTTGATTCAACTTTTGCGGTAACCGGCCAGACCTACCCCAGAAAACTTGATATGAAACTTGCAGAAACTCTCGCAGGTATTGGAGCTTCCGCCCATAAGTTTGCTGTGGATTTGCGATTACTCTCCAATCTGAAAGTTCAGGAAGAACCCTTTGCCAAGTCGCAGACAGGGTCTTCCGCCATGGCCTATAAGCGTAACCCCATGCGTTCTGAACGTATGACCGGGCTGTGTAGAAAACTGATGGGACTACCTGCTGACTTTGCTGCAACCTTTTCAAATCAGTGGTTCGAGAGAACGCTGGACGATTCAGCAATTCGTAGAATGGATATTCCTCAAGCCTTTCTGCTCACCGATGCCATCCTTAAGTTATACGTTAACATAACTAGTCAAATGGTTGTATTCCCGAAACAGATTGAGCGTCACCTTCGGATGGAGCTCCCCTTTATGTCCACCGAAAAAATCCTTATGGAAGCTGTTGCCCAAGGTAAATCCAGACAGGAAATGCACGAAGTGGTAAAGGAACATTCTTTAGCAGCTGGCAAAGTTGTTAAAGAAGAAGGTCTGGACAATGATCTTTTGCAGAGACTTGCGGGTGATGATCGTATCCCCTTCTCTCTTGATGAATTGATGGATCTTGTTGGTGACTATAGTCAATTTACAGGACGTGCCGCTGCGCAGACAGATGAGTATATTCGTGAGGTTATTGTGCCGCTGTTGGCCGCGCGTGAATCACAGATGGGTGAAGTTGAATCTTCGCTGACCTGCTAATAACCTTTAGCCTAAACAACCTTTTTTTAGAATAGTATTTATGCAGCTAAATTCGCTATACCTACGCATAGCCCATGAGCAATACCACCTCCTGAAATTTATTCTGGAAGGGTATGACGGGCTATGTTTGTTGTCCACCGTTCCTGGCAGGAAAGGATGCGTTTGTTTGCGTTATCCCGACAATTACAGGATTACCCTCTTTGAACTTCTTGCAGCTATCTCCGGGAAGATAGCTGTAAAGAATTAACCCGTGTACTTGGCCCCATGAGCAATAAATCATTTCTTATAAAGACCTTTGGTTGTCAGATGAATGACCGTGATTCCGAAATCATGGGTCAGCTTCTCAGCGAAGACGGCTATATTGAAACCAGTGAAACAGATCAGGCAGACCTTATTATTCTGAACACCTGTAGCATTCGTGCTAAAGCCGAGCAAAAGGTTATGAGTTTGCTCGGCGTGTTACGAAAGCACAAGAAACGAAATCCAAAATTAATAATTTGTGTTGCAGGCTGTGTTGCTCAGCAGGAAGGTCAAGAACTGATCAGGCGTATGCCTCATGTGAATTTAGTTGTTGGTACTCAAAATATCTACCACATTGTGCAACTGATAAATAGCCTGGGAAAACACGAAGTGGCAACAACGCTGGTTGATAACTATTCTATCCCTGCCTTTATTCCCAACCTGAAACAGCATAACGTTGGTGGCGAGCCAGAGATTTTTAGAAAATTCCTCACTATTATGCAAGGCTGCAATAATTACTGCTCATATTGCGTTGTCCCCTTCACGAGAGGAAGAGAAGTATCTCGCAGCGTCAGCCATATAATAGAAGAAGCTAAATCTTTGATTAAGGGCGGAGTGAAAGAGATAACCCTACTTGGTCAAAATGTTAACTCCTATGGTCAGACCAATTCAGTAACAGAACCAGCTGTCCCCTACTCTTTTGCTGAACTTTTGCGTGCAGTTGCCAAAATTGATGGGCTCAAACGTCTACGTTTTACAACTTCCAACCCTAAAGACCTCTCCGATGACTTAATGAGCTGTTTTGCAGAAATCGACATCCTCTGTCCGCAGTTTCATCTCCCTGTGCAATCGGGATCAAATGCTATTCTTACTGCCATGCACCGTAGATACACCAGAGAGCTTTATCTGGAAAAAGTTACTGCATTGAGAAAATATTGTCCTGAAATTGCTTTAACCACCGATGTTATCGTTGGCTTTCCCGGTGAAACTGATGCTGATTTTGAAGACACCATGTCCCTGCTTGAAGAAGTTCAATATCATGGTTCCTATTCCTTTAAATACTCGGATCGCCCAGGCACTCGTTCAGCAGATTTTGAGAATAAGGTTGATGAAAAAATAAAATCCGAACGCCTGGCCCGTTTCCAAAAACGACAGGATGAGATCGGCTTAGCATATAATAGAGGCTATGTCGGAAAGACCATTCCCGTGATGATAGAAAGAAATGAGTTCGATAAAATGGTGGGCAGGGCTGAGACAAACCATCTGGTACATTTTACCGACCTTAGTAGTTGCACAGTTGCCGGTGATATAATAGATGCCACCGTTACCCATGCCGGCCAGCATTCCCTTCAAGGGAAACTTCCAGGCAAAGATTAACTACTCAACACAACTCCCTGCAAAGGTGACATTATGATAGACCTCCACACGCATACTTTTTTTAGTGACGGTGCATTGGTTCCCGCAGAACATCTTCGAAGAGTTGAAGTTTTAGGCTACGAAGCTGTGGCCATAACAGACCATGCCGATGGTTCCAATATTGATTTTATTATCCCCCGCATTGTTCGTGTTGCAGAGGAATTGAATCCCCACTCAGCCACACGCTTGCTGCCGGGAATCGAACTGACACACGTCCCCCCTGCCCTGATTGCAGATCTTACCAAAAGAGCAAGAGAACTTGGAGCCCTGGTTGTCGTTGTACACGGAGAAACCGTGGTAGAGCCCGTTGCACCCGGAACTAATCTTGCCGCCATCAAGGCAAAAGTGGACGTGTTATCTCACCCGGGATTGATTAGCGAAGAAGAGATGGTACTGGCACAGGCTAACAATGTAATGATAGAATTGTCGGGTCGTAAAGGACATTCTCTGACAAATGGCCATGTCGCCGCTCTTGGCCGCAAGGTTGGAGCGAAACTGATCGTGAATGCTGATGCCCACGATCCCGGTGATTTTTTGAGCGCCGAAATGGCTGAAAAAGTTGCTCTTGGTGCCGGGTTATCACCTGCTGAATACGAAGTGGTCCGAAACAATATGAAGAGTTTTGTGGCCAATCTGTAAGTGCATTCATTATTTACCAGTCAAAATCCCACCTAACGCCTATGGTGTAAACGTTTCCTACGGTAGAATTTTCTGAGCTGGTTAGGATGCTTTTATCAAATCGGATATTTGCGTAAATCATCCGTTCAAAATCTTTAAAGGTATACCGTATGCCCAGTACGCCGTAGCGAAGTATATACTCTCCAGCCTGTGATTCACCGGATCGAGGTTCAAGATAATTCCACCCACCCACCAGCCAGAATTTTTCAGAGAGTTGATAATGCCCATATCCTTCAGTACCCCAGGCATCAAAATAGATTCCATCCTCAGTTGTCATATGGTTATCGAGCCAGGAAAAGGTCATGCCAGCATACCACTTATTGCCAAACCATTGAGCCCCTATCAAAACTGCAAGATCGTCACCGTCTAATCCACTACTCGTGATACCGTCAAGATCTCCCTTATGGATGGGCGCATAATTAACAGCAACGCCAACTTTTAGATTATCTTTTCGTTCCAATATAGCACTCAGTCCGGCAGCAGAGATATAACGAATACCACTGGTGTGAGGTATTTTCTGACCGGTCTGATATTGAATGTTCACGGTGAATGGTTTATAGATGGAGAATGGTCCCTTCGGTTGAACAATATTTATCCTGGTCTGCCATACATTATCGGCGCGACCGGTACCACTTGGCCCCCCGTCGGTACCTGCATTAAAAGTGCCACTCGCAGTTCCTCCAGTCCCCTGAAAACGGTCAGTAAAAGATGCAACCTGATAATATGTTGACCAGTTTTTACCATAGGTGAGGAAGCCGTAGGGTACTTCTACTCCAACGTATCCTAATCGTAGAAAGATATCTTCTTTATCTCCACTGTTATCTAAGCCTCCCGGGTCAAGAATAAGACCAAGCTTATCAAAAAGATTCAACCCGAGTTCCAAACGTCCCAGTAGCCAATATTCTGGAATGGTCTGTATTTCTGCATGCATGCCTATACGCGATCCAGCATCGCCCAGAAATGATTTTGTTTTTGTTTCACGGTGCCGTAGACGCATGCTAACGTATGCAGAAAATTTGTTCGGCATAATTTCATGCAGAACTGGATTGTCTATTTTTTCTGTCTGCCGCTGAGCAAGAGGATCTTCAGAGGCCTCTTTTTCACGGTCTCTACTTGCTTCGTTTTCGATTTCTTGCTGAATTGATTCTTCGAGTGCAAAAGATGGAGGTACTACACAGAGGAGGAAAAATGAGATAAGTGCAGGGATGCGCAAAACAGAACGCTAATTGCCCATGCCGGGAAGTGGTAGATTAACTTTCACTTCCCGTGGCTTTTTACCGGTGGTATCAACGACCCTTCGAACCACCCGGGTGGAGACTCGCTTTCCTTTAGCGGCAGGCCCTTTTATAATATAATCTTCAAAGTAAATTTCGACGATATTTGATTTGGCGCGTGATGATGGAACAAGGCTTGCGCGACAACTCTTCTCTTCTCCAAACAAGAGCAAAAGAATTTTTGAACGCTTATGGGTTTCAAAGAGTAGGTATTCTTTATCGAGAATAAACTTGGGAGTATTGAAGCGTTTAACGTAACAGAGGTTTTCACGCCCTTCCCTGTAGACAATATTAAAAATAATATCTTTTTTGACTATCCCAATCCAGAGAATATCATTGCCCACAAACAGTTTATCCGTTACTTGGACTATTTTGTATATCCCGGTATCAGAAAGAACCAACAATCGATCATATTCAGAGCAGGCAATGGAAAATTCGGCATCTTCTTCACTTAATTTTAGCTGATGCCCAAGAAATCCTTCCTTTCGATCATACTGTACAGTCAGATTTGAAAGAGCAACTTTACGTATACTCACCTCACTAAACTCTTTTAATTCCGTACGCCGTGGATAATATTTTCCGTACTTCTCAAGAAGCGAATCAATATACGACAAGGTATGTCCGACCATATCTTTGAGTTGCTTTTTGATAACTCTAATATCTTTTCGAATCGCTTTAATTTCTTTCTGCTGCTTATTAATATCAAATCGTGAGATACGTTTAATACGAATTTCAAGGAGTCTTTCAATATCCTCCTGGGTAACAGGCCGACCAATTTCTTTTGTGAAGTCTACAAAGGCAGAATCCACACTCTTAATAACTGCCTCGTAGCTGGTTTCTTCTTCTATCTGTTTATAGATACGTTCTTCAATAAAAATCTGCTCAAGAAGGCGGGCATGAAGTCTATCTGCCAGCCGTGCCAGGTCAATTTCAAGCTCTGCCTGCAGATCTCGTAACAGTTTCTCAGTGCTGAAACGTAAAACATCTTCCACAGTGGATGTTGTCGGAGCATCACCCTTAATAATTGTTAGATTTGGAGTTATCGACACCTCACAATCGCTAAAGGCATAAAGGGCCTTAATGGTATCTTTGGCATAGGTACCACGAGCAAGCTTGACCTCAATCTCTACCTCTTCTGCGGTGTAGTCGTTAATTGAGGTGATCTTTATTTTTCCAGACTTGGCCGCTTTTTCAACAGAATCAATCAGGGACTGGGTGGTGGTGGTATAGGGGATATCCTTAATGAGGATGGTCTTCTCATTTGCCTCTTCGAGGCGGGCACGACACTTTATTTTTCCATTACCATGATCATACAAAGAGACATCGAGCAGTCCTCCCTGTAAAAAGTCAGGATAAAGTACAAAGTCTTTATCATTTAAGATGTTTTTTTGCGCTTCCAGAAGTTCACAAAAATTATGCGGCATGATTTTTGTGGCCATCCCCACTGCAATGCCTTCGATGCCCTGCAACAGAAGCATGGGGATTTTACAGGGAAGAGTGACGGGTTCCTGCATTCGACCATCATAAGAATCTACAAATTTAGTGAGGTCCTTATTGAACAATACTTCACGAGCCAGAGGCGAAAGCCTGCATTCTATATATCGAGGTGCAGATGCCTGATCACCGGTAAATATATTGCCATAATTTCCCTGCCGATCAATAAGGTAGCCTTTATTGGCCATATTCACCAAGGCAGCAAAGATAGACTGATCACCGTGCGGGTGCAGTTTCATGGTGGTACCCACAACGTTAGCAACCTTATGAAACCGGCCATCATCCATATTATGCAGAGTTTGCAGTATTCGGCGCTGAACAGGTTTTAACCCATCGTTAATATGCGGAATCGCACGCTCTTTAATTACATAGGAGGTATACTCCAGGAAGTTATAATCAAAAAGCTGCTGTAATTTGCCGTACTGTAAATCCACGTGTGTTTACTTACGCTCCTAGAGAAGATGTTCCATGATATACTGTTTTCTTTCCGGGCTGTTTTTACCCATATAAAAAGCAAGCACCTTTGATACTTCACTGACCGAGCCCATATCCACTTGTTTAAGAATGATATCAGGACCAATAAATTGTTTAAATTCCTTGGGCGATATTTCCCCCAAACCTTTAAACCGGGTAATTTCTACTGCTTTTTTCTTCTTTTTACCCTTCCCTTGCAGCGTTTTTATCGCTGCCTCCCGTTCCTTGTCGTTGTAGCAATATTTTGTTTCAGTTCTGGTACGCACCCTGAAAATAGGTGTCTCTAAAATATAGACATGACCAAGCTTTACAAGAGGCTCAAAGTAATGCAGAAAAAAAGTAAGCAATAAATTTCTGATATGCAGGCCATCCACATCGGCATCAGTTGCCAGGATGACCTTGTCAAAGCGTAGGTCGGTAATGGACTCTTCAATGTTGAGTGATCGCATAAGGGCGTACATCTCATCATTCTTGTAAAGTAAAGCGAGTTTTTGACCAAGCACATTTTTGGGTTTACCCTTGAGGGAAAAAACAGCCTGCGTCATAGGATCCCGGGACGAGACAATGGAACCGGCAGCGGATTGTCCCTCCGTGATAAAGATCATATTTTCTTTTTCTTTTGTGGAGGCTTTGTCGCGGGTCGGATGGTATTTACAATCTTTTAATTGAGGAATTTTTAATGCTACTTTTCTGGCCTTGGCTTTTGCTTCTTTGCGGACAGATTGTAGTTCCTTACGAACCCGCTGGTTGCGTTGAACCTTTTCAAGGAGCCTCTCGGCCAGTGCATTATCCTTATACATGGCGGCGGACACATTATCTTTCACTTTATTAACGATCCAGGAGCGAATGTCCGTATTGCCAAGTTTGTTCTTTGTTTGAGATTCGAAGACAGGCTCTACTATTTTTATAGCCAGAGTCCCCACCACACCATCACGAACATCATTACCGGTGAATTTTTTGCCGGAAAATTCATTAACCCCCTTCAGTAAGCCTTCCCGAAAGGCTGAAAGATGGGTACCGCCCTCACTTGTATAGGTTCCATTCACAAAACTATAATAGGTGTCATTATACCCATCTGTGTGAGAAAATGTGAATTCGAGGGTGGAATCTTGATAATAGATAGGTTCGTATATATTTTCTCCACCAAGCTCTTTATCGAGAAGGTCGAGCAATCCGTTTTTAGAAAGAAATAATTCCTTATCGAGATAGAGTTTTAATCCGGCATTGAGATATGCATAACGCCATAGTCGTTTTTCTACATATTCCTGATTAAACTCAAAATCAGCAAACAACTCTTTATCAGGGAGAAATTCTACCAGAGTTCCATTCTTTTCTTCGGTCTTGCCCTGTCCTTCACTTTTTAATATCCCATTGGAAAATTCAGCGGTTGCGAACTTTCCCTCACGAAACGCTGTAACTCTAAAGAAGTCAGACATGGCATTAACAGCCTTGGTACCCACACCATTCAAACCAACAGAGAATTGAAAGACATCGGTGGAATATTTTGCGCCAGTGTTAATTTTTGATACACAAGCAACAAGTTTACCAAGCGGAATACCACGCCCAAAATCACGCACCCGTACCATCCCTTCTTCTGAGAAAGCAACGTCCACCCGTTTGCCGGCACCCATGATAAATTCATCAACAGCATTATCTATAACTTCCTTGAGAAGAATATAAATACCATCATCGGGATGAGAACCTGAGCCCAGGCGTCCAATATACATACCCGGACGTTTACGGATATGCTCAAGGGAACTAAGTGTTTTTACTTTACTTTCGTCGTAAACTTGTTGTTTTGGCGGCATTTCCTGACAAACGTAATTGGTTACTGTGGAGGTCTATTATCTAAGATATTGCAATAGTATTGCATTTTATTATATTTGGCAAGAATTGGTACAGAAGAGTTAAAATTAACGAGAGCAACCCTTGAAACAAACTCCCACACTCCTTTCCATCGCTGGATCTGATCCGTCTGGTGGCGCCGGTATTCAGGCAGATTTAAAGACCATGGCAGCTATTGGAGTCTACGGCGCTGCCGCCATCACCTGCCTCACTGTCCAGAATTCCTGTGGCGTACAGAATATTATGCCTCTGGCTCCCTATTTTGTCCGGGCACAGATCCAAGCTGTCCTTGATGACCATAGGGTTACTCATATAAAAATTGGCATGCTCGGCGACACCGCAATAGTCGAAGCAGTTGCTGATATTTTAATGAATTTTAAGGGAACAGTTATTTATGATCCAGTGCTTGCTGCCACCACTGGCGAATCACTGCTTGCCGGTGAGGGCCTGGATGGGCTCAAACAGAAGCTCTTGCCATGTGTGTCCTTTCTTACTCCCAATATATATGAACTTGAATCCTTAACGGATCATGTAATATATACCGTCACCGAGGCCATTAAAAGTGCCGGGGACCTGCTCGAAGCATATCCAGATATGCAGGGTATAGTTGTTAAAGGTGGGCATCTGGATGAGGAGAATATCATTATAAGAGATTGTTTAGTCCTGCAGGATGGTTCAGTCAAAGAGTCAAAACGAGAACGGATCAATAATAACAATCTACATGGTACAGGATGCACCTACGCTTCTGCTTTTGCCTCTTTTCTCTGTCTGGGTGCCACTAAAGAAGAAGCTTTTCAAAAAACGGGTGTTTTTATGGACAAAATTATTCGTACAGGAGTTGGTGTACAGATTGTGAACAAAAACACGAATGGTCCATTGCTGCATAGCTTTGGATCAAGGGATACTATATAAAATGCTTGTTACTTACAATCCAGATCATACGACAATGAGAGCATTGTGGATAATTTGGGATTTCGAGAGGAATCAAGAAACATTTTAAATTGCAATTTTGCTGAAAAGGTGAACACTTGTCATTGGCAGGTAACCACTGTGGAATCTCAGCAAAAAAGGTTTTCAGGTGTCGTGGTATCTATTCGCTAGGGTTATTTGCGTTGAAGAAAAAGTGTTTGATTGAGAAGTCATTCATGATAAACTTTAGTTTCACTATATAAAATTTTACTTACATTAATGAAGAACATGATTACCATCGAAGCTCAGTTTTGGCTTTATTCTCATGTAGGAGTCCGCCCCTGCGGACGAAAAATGTGTGTAATACCAACCAAAATCGTCCGCAGGGGCGGACTCCTACTTTTCGATTTTGCAATTACCTGAGCTTTGATGGAAATCATGATGAAGAATCTGCGTATGAAAAATATTTACCCTGTATTTCAGTTCCAAAAATTGCTTATTGGAACTTTTATCTTACTGACGTTCTCATTGGAAGGGGCAATTGCATCCGATTTTCCATCCTTTGTGGAAAAAACA
>JAOZLI010000322.1 GCA_029934915.1 Desulfocapsa sp.
TTTTTCATTAATTCTAAGGATATGGTCTATTTTTGCGACTCTTCCAACAGGCTTGTCAATATGAACTCTGCAGGACTCGAAATGCTTGGCTATTCCATGGAAGAAGAACCTGAGCTTAAATTGCTTGATATTTTTTGTAATGAAGCGGATCTGGATAATTATATGGAGACCATCGTTTCCGTTGGTTTCGTGGAAGATCTGGAAGTTGAGTTTATCCGAGCCGATGGAACGGTTATCTATGTTCTTCTCTCGGCAACGGCTGTTTTTGGTGAAAACCGGGATTTTCTTGGTTGTGAAGGTATTGCCAAGGATCTCACCCGGGTCAGAACAATGATGGAGCAACTTGCGTCCAGCGAAAAAATGGCCTCTGTGGGACAAATGGCAGCTGGTGTTGCCCATGAAATAAATACACCTCTCGGAGTAATACTAGGCTATTCCCAATTGATGATGGATGACTTTGATCCCGAGAGTGAAGAAGGAGAAAGCCTGATAGTTATTGAACGTCAGGCGAAAGCCTGCCGCAAAATTGTGGCGGATTTACTGAAATTCTCCCGTCAGGCGGAAAGTGCCCGGGAAGATATTCTGATCAATGAAGTCCTGGAGGATGTACTTGCCGTAACGGAACACTCACTCAACATGGATCATATCCATGCCCATCGAAATTTAAGTGAGAATCTACCGAGCATTGTGGGCGATACGGAAAAGTTACGCCAGGTTTTTGTGAATTTTATCAATAATGCACACCATGCCATGGAAGAACAGGGCGGCGGCGATTTGTTCCTTTCCTGTCACTACGAAGAAGAGAGCAACCGGGTGGTGGCCACGATACGGGATACTGGACATGGTATCCCCGAAGATGTCGTAGCAAAGATCTTTGATCCTTTCTTTACCACCAAATCTGTGGGCAAAGGAACAGGACTTGGGTTGTCCGTTTCCTATGGAATTATCCAGGAACATGGCGGAGTCATCGAGGTAGAAAGTCCGGCAAAGGGAGAGGATGGTGAATTAAAAGGAACTGCTTTTCATGTGAAATTCCCAGTTGCTTTAGGGGAACCAGCTTCTGTAAAAGAAAAATAAATCTGACAACAAACAAAAAACACACAAGAGGGAGATGCTATGGCTGAAATACTCGCGCTGGATGATGTACAGGACGCAACAGTACTAATTGGGAAAATCCTGAAAAAAAAGGGTCACAATGTACATTGTTTTACTGAAGAAGATAAGGCCTTAGCTCATATTAAGGAGAATACGGTGGACTTGGCCATTCTTGATATAAAGCTGGAAAAAATGAGTGGTGTTGAGGTTCTGGGTCTTCTTAAAGAAATACAACCAAGCATGAAGGCCATTATGCTCACCGGCTATCCCACTGTGGAAACAGCACGGGAAGCCATCAGCCTTGGCGCAGATGAATATTGCGTTAAACCTATTGATCGTGATGAATTGGAAGCAAAAGTAGAAAAAGTCCTGAAGTCAAAAGGCAAAAAAAGCGCGATGAGCGTCTAACGAAAGGTGAGTCCTATGGATATTAAAGCAACAAACCTGGCCAGAGCAAAGATATACCAGTTCCTTTCCACTCTCTATCGGGATGAGATTCCTCTATGGCTTATCGAAAAGATGGGAGAGAAATCCTTTCTTGACCAGATAAAAAAGCTTCAGGAAGTCTGCACCATTCAGGATTTCTGCTCTGGACTTGGCAGGATGCGTGGAACCCTTGAATCTGCTCCCGCAGGAGATGTTTTTAACGAGCTGCGTTACGAGTATGCAGATCTTTTTCTCAATGCCGGTAACAATCCTGCCTTTCCCTATGAGTCCTGTTATTCCACCCGCGAACCTCTTGTGATGCAGGAGCCGGTTGTCAAGATGCGTGAGGCTATGAATAAGGCCGGACTGCATAAACATGAAGATTTTCTGGATCTGGATGATCATATTGCTGCAGAACTTGAACTCATGCGGCATTTTGCCGAACAGGCCGCCTATAAAGGGGTAAAGCAGGAGACTGAATTTGATTTCCTGCGTAACCATCTTATGGCCTGGGTAGTTGAGTTTTCAGCTGTGCTTACAAGTGCCGCCCAGACCGAATTTTATCGGGGCCTGGCAGAGATCACCATGAGCTTTCTCTTTAACGAGCGCATGTTCAGCTTTGCCATGCTTTCCCAGCAGGCCACCGATGATTCCTATGGGTTTATCCTTGAAAATATGAGTAAGGCAATCGCTACTCTGGAGCTTGGTGATGAATATGTGACCCTTGCTGAAGGAAAAGTTGCGCCAGAAAAACTCAAGAGTGTAAAATCGCACTGTTTTATCTGTCTCGGACTCTGTGGTCAGGAAATGAAGGTCAAAGATAATATCATCACCGGTTGTAAGGGACTGAAAGGAGATCCTAAGGGTGGTGGCAGGCTCTGTATCAAGGGAGCAAACGCACATAACAACACCTACTCTGCTTATAGACTAAAAAGTCCGTTGATCAAAGAAAACGGGAGATTTCGTAAGGCCAGTTGGGAAGAGGCTCTTGATCGTACCGTTGAGAATCTTAAACGCATCGATCCTACAGAAGTCGGTTTTCATCGTGGCAATGATTTTAACAACTGGTGTCACGAGGCGGTTATGTCTGCCTACGGTACTCCGAACAAGGTTACGCACAGGCAGATGTGCGACAATCCATTACGCATGGCCAATGAGAAAAATTTCAGCGAAAAACGTCCCTGGATTGATTATGAGAATTCAGAATTTATCATGCTCTTTGGTATGAATGAGCTGGCCACTTCGGCCGGACAGCGAAAAGTTGCTAATCTGAAAAAGGCAGTCAAGCGTGGTTGTAAACTGGTGGTAATTGACCCACGGCGCAGTGAGACCGCCAATATGGCCTCTGAATGGATAGCCATCAAGCCCGGAACCGATGGTGCCATGGCTATGGCCATGTGCTATGTGCTGGTTAAAGAAGAACTCTACGACAAGGAGTTTGTGG
>JAOZLI010000323.1 GCA_029934915.1 Desulfocapsa sp.
ACAGTCCATCGGTTATCGCTGTCCGCATCCCAGTTTGCCTGAATGTTTGGACCAAATCCGATATTGGTTTCCGGTGTAAGACGGTAACGGAGTACATACTGAATATCAGTGAGGTTGACGTCGTTACGGTCATTATCACCGGCAAAAGACCACCACTGCTGGGCAACAGCACCATAAATCCATTTCGGGCCAACATGGAAGGCAAGAGCCATGGGACCGGCACTCCATTTTCCAGTACCAAGCTTCTCGTCGCTGGCGGTGTCCATCATTACGGTGGGGCCAAAGCCGAAAATATTCGGCGGTGTATATTTGTTGGTAAAAGCTGTCCAGAGAACGATATCTCCAAGACCTGTCACCCTGTCAAAATCTGCGTCGATTCGTGCACCAGCTCCACCTCCTGGAGGTTCAACATCAACCCCGTCGATAGTATCAAAGCTGTTGATAGGGATTACCGGACGAAAAATCACCTTCCAGTCTTCGGTTATCTGCATGGGCATGACAGGTTGAATAAGAGTGGTGTTCATCACCTTGTCACTTTCACCGAGCTTATCGAGCAGATTGCCACCGTACCATTTGGTATCGTTCTGGGTAAATAGCAGCCACAGTGACGAAAGAGGATTGTTAATCGCCTCGGCGATCTCAGCCTGGGTGGGTTGCTTATCTTTGGATGCAGCATCTTCAGCTAATGCCGGTGAACTGGCTAGCATTCCCAACATACAAAACCCTGCAACATACTTACATGTGCTTTTCATCGTTTTTTTGTCTCCTGTTAATTATATTTCTGGTGAGGCATTCTTTTTAGTGATTCCCTACCGATGAGGGGGCTGCCGACAATATCAAATGATACTTAAGATACTGCTTTCATAGAACTCTCATTTCCTAAAAACGGGAGTCAAAAAAAGAACTACTTCTTTATAATACAAAAATCTTATGTGCTGTCTATCCAGTTTGTGCATAAAACATTAAGAATCATCATTTAGGAGTAGATGTCACTTGTACTATTTGTGTGTGCACTAACTGTTGGTGGGAGCAGACAATTTGCACAAATCGGATAGACAACGAGGTTAATAAATGATATTTTTATCAGTTTTCGAGATCCCGAATATTTTTCACTATCCTCTCACGGAGATACTCTATGGGTGTACGACAAAAAGGTTTTGCTCTTGCGGTGGCCGTTTTCTTGTTTCCAAGCATTGCTTTAACAGCGGTAGACATACAGGGAACATCAGGACACCACACCGCACTTCTCTTTGATAATCTGTGGTGGGTTATTTTCATTGCCGCCTTTGGCGGGCTGTTGCTAGGCTCGTTCTGGCAGCGGGTGGATCCTTACATCAAAGAACAGCAGGTGTTGCGTCATGACAGTGCTGCCCGACTCAGTCACTGGACTCATGCGGCAGGCTGTACGCTGCTTCTGATAAGCGGCGTCGCTCTTGGGTTTCTCTTTGTTCCCCGTATGGTTTCCGGACCTGCCGGAGCATCCCTGATGATGGATATTCATTTTTACGGAGCATCCCTCTTTGTATTCGGCGGATTTTTCTGGTTATCTAATACCATCCTCTCGCCCTGGCGGTTTCGTGAGCACATGCCCGATAAAGGATCTCTTGTCGAGGGTGTCACTCATTATGCTCATATTTTTGGTCTGACAAAAAAAATAGTACGGCCGGCAAAGTATGATGGCTCCGAACGGCTCGCCTTTGTACCCATTGTCCTCTTTGCCGTTCTTCTGATTCTGAGTGGATTTCTCAAGCTTTCCGCCCGTTTTCTCGATCTTTCCAGCGGCCTGCTTTCCTCCATGACCTGGCTGCATGACGTCTCTGCCCTTATGATGATAGTGCTCTTCTTCTTCCACGTACTGCTCGCAGCCGTAGTTCCCTGGTCCTGGCCTCTGCTTGCTTCCATGTTCAACGGTTGGGTGCCGAAGGATTTTGCTAAAAGTCATCATCCCGTCTGGTACGAACAGCTTGACCAGTCTGAAAAGGAAAAATCCTGAGTTCCTCCGGAAACCAACCCCAGGTGCAATACATTACGAAAGAAAGGAGGAGCGTGTGAAGTCTGAAAAATATTTACTGCTGACGGGATTTGCGGCCATTTGTCTTGCCTTGCCGCTGTCTGCCCATGCAGACTATAAAGGTCATCATGCAACAGGAGGCTGGGGACTACAGTCTGGTACGCAGTCACCGGCTCCGGGTGGTTTTCTTTTTTCACCGAATTACTCCAGGTATTACGCTGACAAACTAGTGGATCATGATGGTAATGATGTCAACCTGAGTGGAAAAGAACAGGAACTGACGGTTAACTCGGTTGGACTGTTCGGCTGGTGGGTGAGTAATTACTCGGTTCTTGGCGCAAATTGGGGCATGTCGGCAACTGTCTTTGCCTCAGATAACTCCCTTGAATACGCTGATTTTGACTTTGAAAAGAATTTTGACATTGCCGACATCTTTATTCAGCCAGTCAATCTAGGCTGGCATCTTAGTCAGGCTGATTTTATGGTGACCTACGGTATATACCTTCCCACAGGCAGATACACTGACGGTGCAGATGACAACACAGGCATGGGAATGTGGACCCACGAATTTGGGGCAGGGACCACCGTTTATTTTGACGAAGCCAAAAAATGGCATATTTCCGCCATGGGCTATTTTGAGATTCACTCGGAAAAAGAGGATTCAGATACCCAGGTGGGAACAATCCTGACACTTGAAGGGGGGCTTGGTCGCTCCTGGCTCGACGGTGCTCTTACCGCCGGTATTGCCTATTATGGTCAATGGAAACTGGGCAGCGATTCCATAGGCGGTCTCGATGCAATTGATCCCCTGTTGCCGTCGTCAATTGACTTACCCAAATCCCGTCTCTACGGACTGGGACCTGAGGTCAATTTTCCGATTTTTATTGATGAAAAACTATTCTGCGTGGTCACAGGCCGCTACCAGTGGGAGTTTGATGCCCGCTCAACCCTTG
>JAOZLI010000324.1 GCA_029934915.1 Desulfocapsa sp.
AGATGTGCTTTTTCCTCTGCTTTTCGGAGTTCAAAGGCGGTACGACGATAAACAATAACCTTTCGATGTAATATAAAATGCTCAAGAATTTGTTTTATATTGAGAACTTCAGGCTTATTATTGACAATTGCCAGTAGGATAATACCAAAGGAACGTTGTAATGGAGTTAACTTATAAAGTTGATTAATAATTACATCAGCAATTTCATCTTTTTTAAGCTCTATAACAATGCGTAAACCTTGTCTGTCAGATTCATCCCTAACCTCTGAAATCCCTTGAATTCGTTTATCTTTTACAAGTTGGGCAATTTTAATAACAAGTGTTGCCTTATTTTGCTGGTAGGGGATTTCCGTGACAACTATAGCTTCACGGTGAGCACTTCCTTTGATATCTTCAACGTGCGTACGGGATCGCATCAAGACACTGCCGCGTCCAGTTTCATACGCTTCACGAATACCGGCCCGACCACAGATAAAAGCACCTGTAGGAAAATCAGGTCCGGTAATAATATTGATAATTTCATGGACGGTAAGATTAACATTATCCACCATGGCAATAAGTCCATTCATAACCTCTGTCAGGTTATGAGGTGGGATATTAGTAGCCATTCCAACAGCAATACCGGATGATCCATTAATCAGAAGATTTGGCGTTTTACTTGGCATTACTACGGGTTCCGTCATGGAATTATCGTAGGTTGGAATAAAATCTACTGTTTCCTTTTCCAGATCCGCAATAATTTCGCGATCAATTTTGGTCATACGTGCTTCAGTATAACGCATGGCGGCAGGAGAATCGCCATCCATGGAACCGAAGTTACCCTGACCATCAACCAGCGGATACCGCATGGCAAAATTCTGAGCCATTCGAACAATTGTATCGTAAGCTGCAGTATCACCGTGGGGATGATACTTACCGATAACATCACCGACAATACGGGCTGATTTTACGTAGGGTCTATTAAAATGCACCCCAAGTTCACGCATGGCAAACAGAGAGCGGCGATGAACCGGTTTTAATCCATCACGGACATCCGGCAGGGCCCTGCCTACGATTACACTCATTGCATAATCGAGATAGGATTTTTTCAGTTCCCGTTCAATGGATATTGTTTGTTGTTCTTCTTGTTCCTGTTCTTCGATGGTCATATTTGTATTCCAATGGTTCTATAATATCAGGATTAGCCTACGCTTTTCCTCACAGCCTACAGCCTAATCAGCTAATAGCCTGTATTTATATATCTAAATCAGTTACTTCCAAAGCATGATTCTGGATAAATTCCCGACGAGGTTCAACCTTATCACCCATAAGCGTGGTGAAAATATCATCTGCCTGCTCTGCATCAGCAATAGTAACCTGTAAAAGACTTCTATTTTGCGGATTCATAGTTGTATCCCAGAGCTGCTCAGGGTTCATTTCACCCAAACCTTTGTAGCGTTGGAGATGACTTCCTTTTAAGGTTTCCTTACGAACAATATGAATCATCTCATACCAGCCTTCTGCTTCAAATTCTTTCTCTAGACCATTTTTCCTAATCGTAAAGGAGCAACGAAGCAGGGATTGAATATCTTCAAAAAGGCTGAGAGCAGTCCTGTATTCATTGATTAGAGGCACCTGAGGGCCAAGAGTCATCATTATATGAGCCTGGCCTTTAATAGCAATGTCGACCTCATAGCAACTGGGTCGCCAACGACAGGGGCGAATGTTCCCAATTATATGTTTCTCGGGATCCAGCTGATCTATAAGACCTTGCACAAAAGATTCTTCTGTAAACTGATCCGCAGAACGAACAGCATTAGAAAGAAGAAAATAGAGCATATCTTCCCAGATATTTAACCTGCCAAGATAAGCAACAACGCGTTCATATATGGATAAATTTCGTAACTGCTCAATGAGATGATCATTTTCTATAATCTCTTCATTGTCACCAGTGGTTTTAACAATAAAACTTCCTGCTGCCTCATTGAAAAGATGGCTGTTTAAATTCTCATCTTCCAGAAAATATTGCTCTTTTTTCCCTTTACCGAGTCGGTAAAGCGGTGGTTGACCAATGTAAATATATCCACCTTCCACCAGGGGTAACATCTGCCTATAGAAAAATGTGAGGAGCAGCGTACGAATATGTGCTCCATCCACATCAGCATCTGTCATAATAATTACTTTATGATAACGGAGTTTTTCCGGATCAAATTCATCTTTTCCGATACCACAGCCAAGAGATGCAATAATCTGTTTAATCTCTTCTGAACCTAAAACTTTTTCAAAGCGGGCCTTTTCAACGTTCAAAATTTTACCACGAAGAGGAAGGATAGCCTGTACAGAACGATCACGTCCCTGTTTGGCAGAACCCCCGGCAGAATCACCCTCGACAATAAAAATCTCACGCTTTGCTGGATCTTTTTCCTGACATTCGGCAAGTTTTCCAGCCATCATAAGAGAAGTGGATCCCTTTTTACGGGAGAGTTCTCTTGCGCGTTTTGCTGCTTCTCTTGCACGCGCAGCTTCCACTGCCTTTAATAATATTTTCTTTGCTTCATTGGGATTTTGTTCAAGAAACTGGGTAAGTTTTTCTGTACAGATCTGATCAACAATGGAAGTTACTTCTGAATTCCCAAGTTTTGTTTTGGTCTGTCCTTCAAACTGAGGATCTGGAACATGGACGGAAATAACACAGGTAAGTCCTTCACGAACATCATCACCACCCATTTTTTTCTGCATTTTTTTGGGGATGCTATCATCATTAGAGTAACGATTGATGCATTTGGTGAGTGACCTTTTAAAACCTGATACGTGTGTTCCACCTTCTCGCGTATTTATATTATTTACAAAAGAAAATAATCTTTCTGAATAGCCATCAAAATACTGAAAACATATCTCCACCTCAACCATGTCTTTTTCACCGGTCACAAAGATTGGACTGGTAACAGCAGTACGGTTACGGTT
>JAOZLI010000325.1 GCA_029934915.1 Desulfocapsa sp.
AACCCGTTTATTCTCTATGGAACCAAAAATCTTTTTGGCAAGTTCAATGGCGGCATAACTAATTGAAACCGCCGATGAGCCGATTTGTGTTTCGCTGCGAACCCGCTTGGCAACAGAAAAAGATTTATGCAACAGCCGATTTAAGACAGGTCCTGTACATTTTTTTTCAGAAGAATAGCGGTAGGCTTCCTTCAATTGACCGAGAATCTGGGATTCACCCACAATCATGGAATCAAGGCTTGCCGCCACCATAAACAGATGATGAATAGCCTCTGCATCATGATAACAATATAAGTATTTATCAAACTCTTCAGGAGACAGAGCACTACCAAACAAAAACCTGGAAAGAGCTGTTTTTACATCCATTCCCTCATGGACGGAAACAAGAATTTCCACACGGTTGCAAGTGGAGAGAAGATAATACTCTTTAATCCCTTCAATTTGTCCAAGAGCCTGTAAAGGTTCGTCATAGCCACTGGACAGGGCTAATTTTTCACGTACTTCAAGGGGAGTTTTCTTATGATTAACCCCGAGCAGTAAAATCATCTCACCTGGCATAACTATGAACTCCCCCAAGCAAAAACGTTACTCCCCAGAGGGTAAACAACACAGCAGAAAAACCGATAATAGCCATCACAGCGGCTCGTTTACCACGCCACCCAGCGGTAAAACGCTGATGAATCTGGGCGGCATACAAAAACCAGGTAATAAGCGACCATGTTTCCTTAGGATCCCAATGCCAGTACGTCCCCCAGGCCTGTCGTGCCCAGATAGATCCGCTGATAATTCCAAGGGTAAGAAAAACAAATCCGGCAGTCAGACAATGACTTCCCAACTGATCAAGAGATTCAAGGGAAGGCAAACGACTGAAAAAGAATCCGAAGCGTTTTGATTTCAGCTCACGTTCCTGCAGCAGATACATAACCCCTCCGCAGAAAGCCAAAGCAAGAAAGCCATAGGCCATTACAGAAACACCGGCATGCACGGGAAGCCACATGGACTGCAGAGCAGGAGATAAGGGGTTAAAGGCACGGGAAGCAAAGGCGGCAATCACAAGCATAATAAGAACCAGAACGGAGACAAAGGTTCCAAAATTACGCATCGAATAACGCCAATGAAAAGAGAGATAAGCCCAGGTTACAGACCATGCAAAAAAAGTGACTGCCTCGTGTTGCGAAGTGATGGGAGTATATCCGGCTATAAGGTAACGGGAGAGAATATATAAGGTCTGCAAAATTCCTGACGTGAGGAAAATAATTCTGGCAATCTTGCGTAAATATTCTTTCTGACTAAAGAAAAACACAAGATACACAGCACAGGCCACGAAACTGACCAGCAGCACACCGTTAAACAAAAGGTAGTTGACCTCACTCAACATGACAATGTCTCCATCCTGTTTTCTCCTGCTTTTTCAGTTTTTGTACAAGTGCCGACACCTGAATTTCAGGTGGCAAAATATCCAGTAAAATGCTTTCCAATTGCGCCCATTTCTGTGTCTTAATCGCTGCCAGAATATCACTATTCAGTAGGTTTTCGAAAACGCGCTTATGGTGCACCGTATTATCACTGGAAAGCACAATCTGTTTCCGTAAGCCTTTCATCAAAGCCAGAAGGAGACCATACTCCGGTCCATAATATGTGGCAAGTTCCTTGCGGATACGTGCGGCAAGAGCGGGACTGCCCCCACCAGTGGCCACTGTTATCAGCAAATCAGCCTGTCTATACATGGCTGGCACCTGAAAGCTGCATAACTCAGGGTCGGTAATAACATTTACTAAAATCCCGGCTTTGTCGGCTTCCGCGACAACCTGTTCCTGGGTTTGAGAATTATCGGTGGCTGCAAAGACCAGCTTTGCCTCCAAAAGATCTCCTGTCTGATAAGCTCGTTGTGTCCAGTTCAGCAACCCTTGCGCAGCAAAATCAGAGATTTCCCTGCAAACCTCAGGGCTAATCACCTCAATTTGGGGGCTGCAGAGCAATAGCCCTTTAATCTTACGTCTGGCGACAACTCCGCCACCAATAACAACACAGCGCTGATCACGAATATCAAGATTTACAGGATAAAGAGCCATAGCGCTTGTAACCTATTACTTTTTCTGCAGACGATTGATAATAATAGCAATATCCTGCCCGTCTTTGCGCATAACCTGTTTTTGACCTGCTATGTTGTACTGTTTTTTAGCCTTTTCCATAAAAAGCGGTAAACATTTTCTTCTGGCATCGTGAGCTAGAAAAATCGATCCACCCGGTTTTAGATATTTTTCAAATACGTTCAGGAGCGGTTCGAAAAATTCTTCTCGAAACAGCACTTCGGCGGCAACCAGATAGTCAAAGGGTTCAAGATCCGGGGGATCCAACCAATCGAGATGAATACAATTTACATTATCCAACCCAGATGCTGCAACACTCACTTTTTGAAAATCCATGATAATATCTTCATAATCTGAAAGTGTCACATCAAAGCCGCAGGCTCCAGCAGTAATCCCTGGTGCACCAAGACCTGCACCAATCTCAAGCATTGTTTTTCCAGCAGGCTCCGGGAGAGAGGTTAATGCCTGAGACAAAATCATGGCAGATTCCCACAGTTTCACCCAGAACGGAAATTCAGTCACATCTGCAAAGGGGTCTTTTCCATCAAGAAACTCTTCAATATCGGCCACTTTTAAAAGGCGAATAACACGTTCCTGCACAGTGAGTTTATCAAATGTCAGCTTGTAATCCTTGCTGATTCGATTGTAAATCTGACGTTCTTCTTCCGGTAATGTTCGTATATCCATGAGAAAATGCTACCTTAATTAAATTATAGTTGATGGCTTCGTAAAAAGACAACACTCACCATGAAGAGCATGAAGGCCATGAAGTTAACAGACTGATTGGCTATCATTTTTTTCTTCATGGCCTTCATGCTCTTCATGGTTGAATAGGTTTTTACGAATCCATCAT
>JAOZLI010000086.1 GCA_029934915.1 Desulfocapsa sp.
TTTTCAAATGAAAGAAAAGTAAATGCAATATTGCTGGAAATATAATATGCTCTTTCATACCATAAACGGACGTACAGCAGTTATGGTATCACCAAAGTTTTCCTTTAATGAACCTCCAGTATCATAAGGATTAAAACAAAATGAAAAAATTTTCATTCCCTTTTATCATACTTACGATCAGCCTTTTTCTTGGGGTGACGCTGGTACAGGCACAGGTGAAATCCACTTTTATATCTATTGGTACAGGTGGAATCACTGGTGTTTACTACCCAACCGGAGGGGCCATTGCCAAGATGGTGAATCGTACGAAGAAAGATCATCATATCCATGCGGTTGTTGAATCCACCGGTGGATCAGTATTTAACGTAAAGGCAATTCTGGCAGGTACACTGCAATTTGGCGTGATTCAATCTGACACACAGTTTATGGCCACAAATGGCATTGGAGAATGGAAAGATAAGGGGCCACAATCCACGTTACGTTCTGTCTTTGCACTTCATCCTGAAGCCGTTACATTGGTTGCAGCCTCTGATGCTGAAATCAAAAACATTCATGACTTAAGAGGAAAACGTGTTAACCTCGGAAATCTGGGCTCTGGGCAACGACAAAACGCCATTGATGCTCTCACTGCAGTGGGTATTGATTACACTAAAGATATAAAAGCAGAGTCAATACGAGCACTGGATGCGCCAGGAATGCTGCAGGAACACAGAATCGATGCATTTTTCTATACCGTGGGACATCCTTCCGGGGCGATCAAAGAGGCCACCTCGGGTGCGCGCAAGGTCATCATTGCCGACATCACTGGAATAGATACTCTGCTTGAACAAGCTCCCTATTACACAAAAACAACCATCCCGGTAAAGCTTTACCCTGGCACTGAAAACGTGAAAGATATACAAACATTTGGTGCAAAAGCCACCCTTGTTACATCCACAAAAGTGTCCGACGAGATCGTCTACACGATTACCCGGGAAGTATTTGAAAACTTGGAATCTTTCAAGAAGATGCACCCCGCCTTCAGCACTCTGACAAAAGAAAATATGCTAACCGGACTTTCGGCACCAATACATCCCGGTGCCATGAAATATTATAAAGAAGCAGGATTAAAATGAGCAACGACAACAGTAACAGCAATCAAGGACCAACACTTCAAGCCATGGTCTGGTACAAAGAAGAAGATTGGGATACATTAATGGATCTCTTTCCAGACAGACACCTCCTGCCCCCAAGCTATGCAGACTGGCTTGGGCGTGCTGAAGAGATGGTGAAGAAGCTGGAAGGCAGTGGTGATGTGGTAATGAAGGTCTTTATCGACCCGGAAACATTTCCCGCCTGGTGTAAGGAACAGGGTAAGGAAATGAATTCCGAGGCCAGGGCAGAACTTGCCATTCAGGTTGCTCAGCAGAAGAGCTTTGTAGCGTAGTAGATGGGGTAAACAATCCTACAGCTTACCCTTTTCCGCCAAAAGTGAATAAACTACAAAATATTTAAAAATATTACTTACGTACTGCACAGTTTCTCGCCCAATACGCTTGGCGGCAACAACTTCCACATTTTCAAACCAGATATTGGGGTCAAGTCCCATCTCCTTGGCTTCCTTACGCAATCGTGCAACTTTTGCCGGCCCCGCATTGTAGGAAGCAAAAGCCAAAAGGCCTTTATTTATGCGACTAATCTCCGGGTCACCAAAATAACGATCAACCATAAAACGTAAATATTTCGTTCCTGCATGAATATTTGCTTCCGGCTCATGGATATTAGGAATATTCACGTTTTTGTCTTTAGCAGTGGAGGGTAGCAGCTGCATAACACCCACTGCACCAACATGGCTTTTAGCCCCTTGATTAAGCTTTGATTCCTGATAGGCGAGAGCTGTCAGCATCAGATAATTAAAATCATACTGTTTCCCATATTTCTTAAAATAAACCACCATCGCCTTAAAACGCTTATGATCTTCCTTGGAATCTGGATTTTCAATATGTTTAGTATTTTTCAGATATTTATTGAAGGCCATATTTCCATGAAGCGTCCCTTTCTTGTTCTGCTTCGCGAACAGGTTAACAACTTCCTGCAATTGCGGACTGTTCTTTCTAAATGCCCAGGCAATCTGTCCACCTGAGTAAACAGCAGCTTTCGGATGGATTTTAATATTATCAAAAATTTTCACCCAAAATTCAGCCTTATGCTTATCCACCACCAGCATAGAGACAACACCCGCATCTAACATCTCCAGAAGATCTTCATCTTCAAGCTGCTCCTCTGCGAGAGTTATTTTCACCGGCGGCTTACCTATTGCGACAAGAGTATCATTGAGTTTCTGAATACTTTCGTAATAACTGCTGGATTTCCTGACATAGATTTCCTTTCCGGCAAGCGCCATAACATTCGCTATATCAGGGGTATCTTTTCTAGTAAGGACGACTTCTTCTACATTTTTAAGAAAGGGATCGGAAAATGCAACTTTTTCACGTCTTTTATCAGTTATTGTCAGATTACCGATGGCAATATCACCATAACCATCGGCAAGTTTTTCCAACAATTCATTTCGCGCTGTGGGAATCACCACGACATGGACTTTCAAATGACCTTTTTTATGACGATCATTCACCATTTTCTCAAAGCTCCTGGCAGCCTCATAGGAAAGCCCCCGTTCTTTAACACCATCGAGAAAGAAAAACGTTTTACTATAGGGAATCAAAAAACGAATAATACGATCATCAACCATCTGATCATAATCCCCAAGCCACTTCTGGTTGATTGTCTGCTCGCCATCCTCGTCAACACCATACCGGCCAATCGCGTGTGCTGGTGAACAGAATCCGGCCGTCAGAAACGAAACGACCAGCAATGCGGACAACAATCTCTTCACATTTGATTTCAATAATATTTCCATGGTATTTTCCCAACACAATAAGTCACAAAAAAAACGTTCTGACAATATATGCCAGAACGCTCGCTATTTTATTCGCAGGCTACTTAACAGGCTTGAACTGCCTTACGCCAGCCGTCATCCTTAAGACGCTGAATACGCTCGACAGCCCAGGAGTTAATAGTCATCAGATATTCTTTGGGGTCACTATCCTTGAGGGCAATAATTTTATTACGCTCCTCGGTGATATCTTCTGTTTCGCCAGGATACATCTCACGCCAGGTAACATAGCCTTCATCAAAAACCAACTCAGGACTAACATGAGCGGGATCCATGGACAACTTCGTAATGGCAAACATGCGTACAAGATCCATATCATACTCAATAACCCAACCATTATCTCTTACCATGGTGGCTGAATCAAATTTCTGATCTCCTGAACAGGAGGGACAAAACAGACGATCAATGGCCTCTTGCCCCATTACATTATCACGTAAGTGAAATTGTGCATGATTTTTGCCACAGCCACATGTTTTTCTAACTTCCTGACACATAATCTTCTCCATAAACTGAAGGAATAAACGAAACGGATAATCTACCCGATCTTTTCTTTCCCTCACTATGCACATTTTTAAAAGAATTGTAAAGGACAAAATGATAATAGTTCTCTTTATCTGAAGATGCGGACTACTATGCTTCTGATCGAGCAGCAATAGATTCAGGGATTACCTTTTTCACCTTTACTCCCATCTGCGGAAATCGTTCGACCCGAGAGACAAGATTTCCACGCCCCTGGCTTAAGCGTGTCATGGCACTGTCATAGCTATTCTGCAAGCTCCCCATCTGCTTCCCCATACGTTCCATATCTTCAGCAAACGCACAAAATTTATCGTATAAGGCAGCAGCATGTTTTGCAATTTCCCTGGCATTTTTGCTCTGTTTTTCATAGGACCAGATACTCTCAACAGTACGAAGAGTGGTAAGAAGAGTTGTTGGGCTGACAAGGATTATTTTCTGCGCAACCGCATCAGCAAACAAATTTTCATCATTCTGAAAAGCAGCAACAAATGCTGCCTCTACGGGCATAAACAGGAGAACAAAGTCAAGACTCCGGATTGCGGACAATGAGCTGTAATCCTTGCGCCCAAGTGAAGTGATATGATCGCGAATAGCCTTCACATGAGATTTCAGAAATCCCTCCTGTTTCCGTTCATCATCGCTATTCACATAGCGTTCCCAGGAGACCAGGGACACCTTGGAATCAATTATAATATCACGTCCTTCAGGAAGGTGAACCAGAACATCAGGCCGCTGCAAACGATTATCATCATCCCTGAAGGTGGCCTGTGTTTCATACTCCACGCCCTTTCGTAATGCAGATTGTTCGAGAACTCTCTCCAAAACAAGCTCACCCCAGGTCCCCTGAATCCGCTTGTCTCCCTTCAGAGCACGACTGAGACTTTGGGCGTCATCACTCATCTGCTGATTCAGTTCTTTCAAGCCTGTTATTTCCTGTTGCAGAGCAGCCCTATCACGTGTTTCGTTATGATGAATAGCATCAATTTTCTTTCTGAATAATGAAAGTTGATCATGAAAAGGGGTCAGTAGATTTCCAAGTTTTTCTTCACTACTCCTGCCAAAATGAGCACTTTTTTCTTCGAGGATAGTGGATGCAAGTTCTTCAAATTGCAAACGGAGTTGTTCTTTAGCACCTTGCAGCAGGTCCAGCTTTTCTTCTGTCCGTAATTGCTCTTGCTCTATCCGCACCTCCAACCTGCTGATCTCACTGCGCTGTCCGGCTTCCTTTTCTCGCAACTCTGCAATTACAAGTCCCTGTCTTTTGTTTTCTTCAACAAATCGTAGACTTGCGGTTACCCGTTCCTCGAGAAGTTTTTTCTTATAATGAAAAATTGCATCCTGCCGTTCCTGAATATTTCTTTTCTGTTTTTGAAAGTAAAGCCAAAGAATAAATGATGCCACCACCAGACCACAAACAAAACTCCAACCACTGATAATAACAAACTGAAGCAACAGAGACTGCAGTGAAAACCAATGCAGAAGAGGGGAGAACAGATTGTTCAAAATAGATCAACCCGAAATAAAACTTCGCTGTAGCGTAAAATAACGCCGTTTTCATCAATTTCTTCCAAAATCAAATCAGGTTCCACCATTGCCCCTTCACGCACCACACGCATATTGATCATTATCATACGTTGCTGCCTCTCTATGGCATACACATGGCCTGCAAAGGTAAGAGCTGGGATTTTATCGCGAATGGCCTCAGGGAGTTCTTCAATCAGGGGGATATTGATATCTTCCGGCACGAGATCTGCGTCCGGGACGCTGACAACTCCAACCGCCTCTGGCACCGGCAACGACGCAATGACGGGGGCCTCTTCCACAACACTCGCTGTCTGTGCCTGAGCTGCTGTTTGAGGTTCGAAAAGAACAAGTTCAGTGACCTCTGCAGACAGAGGTAAAGAAGGCGATGGAATCACCACAGCAAGAGGCTGCTCAATAGTCTCAACAGCCTGTCCCCTTTGAATAAGCCACCAAGCCAGGCAGGAAGCACCGGAAAACAAGACAATGAAAACCACAATCTGTTTAATTAGTGGAGACTTACGTTCTTGCCTGACGGAAGAATACTGAGAATGATCAGCACCCAGGCCTGGAATTTCCTCCCGCCTTCGTTCATTTTCTGACTTTTTCAGTGCTTCAAGAATATAAGACATTATTGATAAATATCAGTTGGTGGTCTCTTCGGGTTCAACACGACTATCCGTCGCAGCCTGTTCCATCTCTACTTCTTTCACCTGTGACTGCTTACCAAAATTTTCCAATTCTCCAATTGAATAATAATAGCCTACAGCCGCCGCCAAACAAGTTAACAGCGTAATACTGAGAATTGTCGGCCACCATACTTTCTTAGAGGCAGTTGACTTATCTTCATTCTGAGCTCCAAAAACTTCCTTTGCAGCTTTTGCAACAATTTTACTACTCACCAAATATTCGTTCTCAACATAAGCCCCAAGCATGGATCTATCGCATAGGACATTAATAAGACGAGGTATTCCATGAGTCAGTTGAAAGACCATGGAAAGGGCAGCTTTTGAGAAAATCTTCTTACTTGCTCCAGCCACCAGAAGACGATGCTGAATATAGGCCATGCAATTATCGGCGTCCAGAGGCAACAAATGATACCTGGAAGTAATACGCTGACTGATCTGGGTAGCATCAGGCCGCTCTATAAACTGCCGCAACTCAGACTGCCCGAGCAACACAATTTTTAACAGCTTTTTTTGATCGGTTTCAAGGTTGGTTAACAAACGAAGCTGTTCAAGAATATCAAGACTCAGATTTTGTGCCTCGTCGATTAAAAGAGCAACGTTTTTCCCTTCTCCATGTACATACAGAAGGTATTCATTCAGCCTGTCTATGCAATCTTTTGGACTTGTAACATTTCCCTCCAGGGGGATCCCCAGCTCATCGCAGATTGTTTCCAATAATTCAAGAGCACTCAGCCGAGGATTGACAATCAGTGCGACCTCTGTATTTTCTGGGAGTTGCGCAAGCAAACAGCGACAAACCGTTGTTTTACCCGTACCCACATCCCCGGTAAGTAATATAAAACAGCCGTCACTACTTATTCCGTAGAGTAAATGTGCAAGCGCCTCACGGTGCAGCTCACTCATATAAAGATAATGAGGATCGGGAGATATGGAGAAAGGTTTCTCTTTTAATCCAAAATAATTTGTATACATTGTTGCTACGGCAAAAGAACCGGAAAATGTTTTTCAGGGTTGCTTTCAGATTTCATATTGATATTATATACTCGTTGTTTTTCCTGCTCATGCTCGTTCATGAACACAAGCAAAGCAGGAGCTCGTAACGTTATGATTTAATAAATGTTTACGAGCCACTAGGCTGAAGACTCTTAGGAAGGGCAAACAATCACCTCCCCTAACAGCCTTAAGGCCTTCAGTCTAATAGACTTGCGGGCTTGCCCGCTTTAGATTTCCAACACATTATTATTATAGTTATAACGTATGAACAAGGTTTTTCTTTTGAACAACAAACGAGGCTTTACCCTCTTAGAGCTCCTGATGGCCATCTCCATCTTTGCAATGGTCATGGGGATTGCATTCACCTCCTACAACACATCCTTTATTATTATTCAGGATGCAGGAGACAGTGCAAAAGTATATGCAAAAGCAAAAACTGTCATGGAACGTCTGATGGCTGACCTTGAATCCCTCTATATCGGCAACGACTTTTTCTTCGAAGGCAGCAGCAATGAAATTTCAGGATATCGGGCAGATGATTTAAAATTCACCTCTACCGCTTTCGTCAGGTTACACCCTACTGATGCATCTCCAGGTCGCCTGATCATTCATTACGAAGTGGAAGAAGATGCTGATTCCGAGTCGTTACTCCTCTACCGCTCTCAACATATTGCAACCGCAGACGATGAAGCAATAAAAAATTCCCGCCTGCTTCTCTGTAATAATCTCAGGGAAGTGGCTTTTAACTATCGTAATGAGAACGGGGATGACGTAGAGACCTGGACAATGGAGACCATCTCAGAAGATGCCGCTCCCCTTCCCGCTCTTATCAGTATTCGCCTTCGTTTCAATGATACAGGGGAAGACGAACCCGGCACACTCTTTGAGAGTGCAATTAGCCCACCCATTGCACAATATGCGCTTTCGAGTAAAGAAGAAGCAGAGAAGGCTAAAGAACCAAAGCCAAACAAAGATAAAAACAAAGACAAAAGTAAAGATGAGAAAAAAGATAAAGATACTAAATAACGAAAAGGGCATTGTCCTGCTCCTCGTTATCGGCCTCGTCTCCATTCTTTCTGTCATGACTCTGCAATTTGGCCTGGAGATGCGACAGCAGTATGTGGTTTCAGCCGGGCTCAGAAATAATTTCCAGCTCTCAGAGATGGCAAAGTCTGGAATTACCATAACCCAGGGACTTTTACTACAGGATCTTGACGATAACCAGTTCGACTCGTTTTTTGACTCCTGGGCCCTTCTCTCAGATGAAGACCTGACTGGCTTATTTGAATATGGCACTGTGAAAGTTCAGGTCATTGATGAGAGTGGGAAATTTCCCATCAATGCGATGGTTGATCTCAAAAAAGAAACTGCCGAAAAACCCAAGGATGAAGAAGAGACAAAGAACAGAGTGCAACATGAAAAAGACGTTCGCAATATCCTCTGGCGTCTTATGCGTGCAACACCATTTTTAGTAGAAGACGGAGATGCGAGAGAAATAATCGACTCCCTTATAGACTGGATCGACACGGAAGATAACAACGGGGAAGAAGAGTATGGTGCAGAAGACAGTCACTATATGAGCCTGGATCCACCATACCACTGCAAAAACGGGCCAATAGAATCCATTGAAGAACTGTTACTGGTCCAGGGAATCACTGAAGAGTTACTCTACGGAACAAAAGAGAAACCACCTCTGGCTCCCCTGCTTACTGTATGGGGTGACGACGGAAAAGTAAACCTGAATACGGCCGAAGTTTTGCTCCTTCAGGCCATGGCTTTTGATATCGACAAAAAAGCAGCTGAAGCGCTTATAACATTCCGAGAAGACGAAGAAAATGAAGAGCAACTGGCTACCCCTGGATGGTACAAAACGGCGCCCTCCTTCCCAGGAGATATCGATATCTCTGAAAGCCTGATCACCACTAAAAGCTACTTCTTCACCATTAAAGCCCTGGCTGAAAACGATGCACTCACAAAAATAGTCGCTGCCACCATAGAACGTGACGACAAGGAAACTGCCATTGTCCAATGGCAGACTGAATAGAAAACAAAGGGATAAAAGTGAAATTCTTGCTAAGAAAAGTGTTACCGTGTAAGATAATATCTTTTATTTCAAAAAGAAAAACCCCACAACGTTTAGGAATATCCAATGCGCAACCAATATACGTCACCTCTTGTACCATCTATCCTCGCATTATTTCTATGTCTTTGGGTAAGCTCTGCCACTAACGCCAATACACTGGATCCAGACTTTGGAGATGATGGCGTCATAACAACAACATTGAATCACTACGGCGATACAGCTAAAGCTGTTATTGTAGACAAGAACCACAAAATTCTTGTGGCAGGTGATTCAGACAACGGCTCAGATTCTGATTTTTCACTGGCTCGATACGACGAGGACGGGAGCCTGGACAACACCTTCAATCACGACGGTATTGCGACAACTCATATTGGACACAACGATGATCATGCAAAGGCTATAGCCCTCCAGGAAGATGGTAAAATTATTGTTGCAGGATACACATTCAACGGCCACGACAACGACTTTGCTCTGGTTCGATACCTGCAGGATGGATCCCTGGACACTGATTTTGGTTCCGGGGGCATTGTAACACTGCCCCTTGGTGATGGTGATGATATTGCCAATAGTGTTGCAGTGGCCGGCGATGGTTCTATTCTTGCCGCTGGTTCTTCCGCTGGCTCCTCTTGCCAGGAAGGCATCATTGTTCGCCTGTCCCCCAATGGATCAATCAAATCAAGATTTGGCAATGAAAAGTCCTTCACTTCTCACCTTCACAATGACACAAGCTTTCAAGACCTGCTGATAAGTACAAACGGTTCCATTCTTGTTACCGGATATTCCATTGGTCAGAAAGGATCGACTATTGCCCTGAAACGATACCTGCCAGATGGTACACCAGACAAGCATTTTGGTATTGGTGGCACCGTTCGGACTGA
>JAOZLI010000087.1 GCA_029934915.1 Desulfocapsa sp.
CCACTGAAAAAGGTCTTTTGCTTCATAGGATGTAAGTGCCATGGACAACTCCTGAGAATATATTGATAATGATTCGCATGAAACTTATTCTAGCATGCTGAGTGATAAAGAAGCAAAGGAAAACGTGTTGTAAACGTGGTATATTTTATTCGGGAATCAATTCATTAAAGAATGCAACTGACGGGTAATTTTCAGAATAATTGACGGGCAGTCGGGTGGAAGGGCGGGCAATGGAGAGGAGAAAACCCATGCCGTATTGGCTGGCGGAGTTAAGCACTTTTTCGGTATCATCGGCCAGCAAAGTTCTTGATTTGTCGTAGCCAAGCATTATTTCCAGTTTGTCCCAGAACTCTGGTTCTTCTTTGGCAAATCCAATTTCTTCAGCACAGACCAGTCTATCAAAATGGGGGCCAATTTTGGTCTTCCGCAGTTTGATGTCGAGGGTTTTTGAGTGGGCATTGGTGACAAGGTGTACAACTTTACCGATGCTTCTGATATATTTTAAGAAATCTACGACGTAAGGGTGAACCTGAATCAGATGATCTACTTTGCATTTGAGCTCAGGGATATCAAGGCCAAGCTGTTCCGACCAGAAATCAAGATCACACCACTCAAGGGTTGATTCCACCGCCTTATATTTTTGTAACAGAACTTTACGTGCTTCTGCTTCAGTCACCTTGTTGGTCTGGGCATATACTTTGGGTACATATTCTTCCCAGAAGTGATCATCAAAATATTTATCCAGCAGGGTGCCATCCATATCCAGGAGAATGGTGTCTATCTGTGACCAGGTGAATGTTGGTTTTATCTGTTTGTTTGCCATGGTATCGGTTTGCAAAAGGAATAATCAGGAGGGCGTCTTCTCTGGCTGCAGCGATTGCAGTTCTGTTAGTATTTTGGCTAATGTCGAAAATAACTGTTCAGTAGTGTGTTTGGCAGGAACTATCAGTCTGCCGTCAGGTGTCAGTTTTGGAGGTTTAGCAGCTTTCTTCTTTTTACCGCCTTTTTGCAGATATCCCATCAGGAGAGCAGGGTCTAAGGGAGTATGCTCGGTAAAGGAGAAGACAAAAGAGTCCTTACCTTTTTCAAGTTTACTGATTCCGAGGCTTCCCAGTTCCTTCTTTAGAGCCACTATCTTAAAGAGGTGCTCCGTTTCTGGCGGCAGCATACCATAGCGGTCTACCAGTTCATCCATCAGATTGTCATATTCTTCCGCGTCTGATTTTGAAAGAGAAGATATTCTACGATAGGCCACGTAGCGCTGGCTTACATCAGCAATAAAATTTTCGGGGATATAGGCAGATATCTGCAGGTTTATTTCAGGATCAACTACATCAATGGTAACCACCCCGTCCTCCCCTGCTGCAGCTCTTTCTTTCATGTCAGCGACAGTGCTCTGTAAAAGATCCAGGTACAGATCATAGCCAATGGCAGCAATCTGGCCGGATTGGGAAACACCAAGGAGATTACCACCGCCTCGAATCTGCAGGTCACTCATGGCAAGTTTAAAGCCACCGCCAAGTTCGTTGCACTCCATCAATGCCCGCAGGCGATCTTTAGAATCTTTACTTAAGGTGTCAAGAGATGGTACCAGCAGATAGGCAAAGGATTGGGTAGCAGAACGTCCCACCCGACCACGTAACTGGTAAATTCCCGCCAGGCCAAGTGTGTCGGCACGGTTAATAATAATGGTGTTGGCGGTGGGAATATCAAGTCCCGATTCAATGATAGTGGTGGCCATCAATACATCGATTTCACGGTTGACGAAACGTACCATGATTCCTTCCAGTTCTTTGCCGCTCATCTGTCCGTGGGCTACAGCAATCCGGGCTTCCGGTACCAGTGTCTGAACCGTTGCTGCCATCTGATAGATGGATTTGACACGGTTATGCACGAAAAATACCTGGCCATTTCTGCGCATCTCTTTTGTAACTGCTTCTTTTATCACCAGCTCATCGAAGCGGGCGACAAAGGTTTTTACAGGTCTTCGATGCTCGGGTGCACTTGAGATAACAGAAAGATCACGGATGGAGAGCAGTGACATCTGCAGGGTTCGTGGAATGGGTGTAGCGGTGAGAGTAATGATGTCGACTTCAGATTTTATCTGCTTGATTTTCTCTTTATGGCTGACCCCAAATCGATGTTCTTCGTCGATAATCAGCAACCCGAGATCATGGTACTCAATATCCTTGGATAATAATCTGTGTGTACCGATGATAATATCAATTTTACCAGCGGCAAGATCTTTGACTATCTGTTTCTGTTGTGCGGGAGTACGAAAGCGGTTGATACATTCAATGGTTACGGCAAAGCCCTGCATTCGTTCTCTGAATGTCTGCAGGTGCTGTTCGGCAAGTACTGTGGTTGGAACCAGGATTGCCGCCTGTGCGCCATCTTCCACCACCTTAAAGGCGGCTCGTATTGCCACCTCGGTTTTTCCATAGCCCACATCACCACAAACAAGCCTGTCTGTGGGTTTGTCGGAGGTGAGATCATCTATGACCGCAGTGATTGCAGTTGCCTGTCCTTCTGTTTCATCGTAGGGGAAGGATTCTTCCAGTTCCTGGTAGAGTTCGCCTGGCATGGAAAAACGTCTGCCATCGCGCATTTCACGTCTGGCATAAATGGCAAGCAATTCTTCAGCAACCTTCCACACCTCTTCTTTAACTTTAGATTTGACTGCCCGCCAGGCTGTGGAACCCAGTTTGTCGATGCGGGGCTCTTTATCCGAGAGTCCCTCGTAACGACTGATGAGATTGAGTCTGTCCACAGGCAAATAGAGTTTGTCTCCACCCTTATACTCAAGAAGCATATAGTCATTGACCACGCCCTGCAGTTCAAGGGTTGAGATTCCGAGATATCGGCCAAGGCCATGATCTCGATGGACAATGATGTCGCCATCATGCAGTTCGGCAAAGCGAATGGGATCGCCCTGTTTCTCTTTTGCTTTCCTGCGTTTACCAAGACGCATTTCTCCGAAGAGTTCCGATTCGGAGAGGAAGTGGATGCCTGAGTGGGTCAAAGAAAAACCCACAGTTAAAGGCTGGTCACAGAGGTAAAGGGTATCTGTAGAACGGGCAGTGCTCAGTTTACTCAAGCTTACTGGGCTTTCTATCTTTTCGATACGGTGCTGATGCTTTTCAAGAAGTTCTGTCAGGGTCACAGTTTGTCGCTGCGAACGGCAGCAGAGAAGAACCTGGTCACCCTGTTCCTGCCAGAGACGAATCTGATCTGAAAGGGGCGGAATAAGTCCCCGGTCTTTGCGCTGCAGACTAATGTTCTGTTTTAATACCTGATGGTTGGTGGCCATCAGTGAATGGGGCTCAGCGTTCTCAGCACTTGCGGTGCAATGTACCTGGGCAAAATCCTGCATACGTTTTTTGGTTTCGTCAGGCAGTATGAAGATAGTCTCAGGGATGAGGGCTGGTGCAGCGCGGTCTAAAGATTCCTGGAAATTGTTAAGAATACGTTCATGCACCATGGCTCGTGCCTGACTCTCAAGATCCGGGGAAAAATGGATAAGGCAGGTGTTCGTTGGTAAAAAATCAAAAAGGGTTTCAGGCTTGCCATCCTCCGGGTAAAAAAGAGGCAGAAAAAATTCCATCCCAGGAAAGCGTAGGCCATCAGCAATTTTTTCACGGATAGACAGGTACTCGTCCTTGTCCCATGCTTCTGTTTTACAGGCAAGATCAAAGTCCTGAAGAATTTTTTTAAGTTTGGGAGAGGATGGTTCAAAGGCGCAGATATCGCTAGCCGGGAGAATGATCGCCTCTTTAATCTCAGCAATGGAACGTTGGCTTATGGGGTCAAAACCACGGAGTGATTCGACGGTATCGCCAAAAAAGTCGAGGCGCAAGGGCGTTGTATGCAGCTCTTTCCCGGAAAGAAAGGCGGGTGGAAAAATATCAAGGATTCCCCCACGAACAGAGTATTCGCCCACATTTTGAACCAGGCTTACTGGCTCATATCCAAGATGACTGAGTTTTTGCACAAGCTCATCTCTGTCGGTTTCTTCACCAGCCTCAAGGATTTCACTGTTGTTTGATAATATAGAGCCTGGCAGAGTCCGGCGCATAAGGGCTTCTGCCGAAACAACAAGAATAAAGGGCTTTTGCGGATCACTTTCCTGCAATCTGTAAAGGGTGGAAAGTCGTGCCGCAGTGGTCAAGGGATCAGGAGACAGAGGCGTATAGGGCGGGATCTCATAACCGGGATAGCTGAAAACAGGAAGATTACTAAAGAGTTTTAGATCTTCCTCCACCTGCTGTACCATGTCTTCATCGGGTACAATACAGCAACAGGGTTGGGATTTTGCCTGTAAGGCAGTGAATAGTGATTTGGAACTTCCGCGTAAACCGGTGATGTGAGTTTCAGTTCCGCTGCTAATCTGGGTTGTGATAAAAGAATCTGGCATAGTCAAAAAAACCGGATGCATAATATATGCATCCGGTTAACAGTTTAATGGTGTAAGTATATATGGTTTTGCTTTAGAACGAGCCACCCATGGAGAAATCCCAGACGGTGGTATCTTCGTCTTCCAGAGGATCGAGATTATATCCCCACACCAGGCGTAAGGGACCCATAGGAGACATCCAGCGTACCTCAATTCCCGTGGCCTTGTTGTAGCTGTCGTAACTCCAGTCTTCGTCGTCAGCGAATACGTTACCGGCATCAAAGAAGATAACGCCCCGAACCCCCGCTTCTGTGAGAAGAGGGAAGACAAATTCCCAATTCGTATACCACATCTTGGTGCCACCGATGCGGTCACCAGTTTCAGGGTCGATGGGAGAGGCCTTTCCGTATTCGAAGCCACGGATGGAGTTCATGCCGCCAAGATAGAAACGTTCATAAACGGGGAGCTGGTTTGTCTGGTTTTCCCAGACCTGACCGGCTGCCCCTTTAACGTGAAAGACGGTTGTCCAGGGAAGGGGGAAGTACCAGCTGGAAAATCCTTCCAGCTTGGTGAACTCGGCATCTCCACCTAAGGGGCCACCGGCATATTTAACGGAGATAGAGTTTTCAGATCCTGTGCTTGCGCCAGACATTCTGTTACGGCTATCTCGTACCATGGTGAACTTAAGCGCACTGGTAACATTAATATCCATTGAATCCAAAATGATGTCCGATGCAAATGGAGAGACGTTGGAAAGCTCTGTGTCAGTGTAGGAATAACTGCCGTATCCACGCCATTTTTCAAAAAGCGGATACCCGAAACGTATTGCACCACCCATGGAATCCTTGTCGTAGTCGTCATATTCACGGAACCAGTTGAAAAGATCAGCTCCCCAGGAGAGTTGAGAATCACGAAGATGCGGGTCGGTATAGCCCAGGTTAAAACGATTGGAATTCCCGCTGAGATTTGCTGAGAAGGAAAGCTTGTCGCCCCGGCCAAGAAAGTTGTTCTCAGAAATCTCACCCATTACCATGAGAGAATCAACGGAACTATAGCCGGCACCAATACTGAATTGGCCTGTACTCTTTTCCTTCACGTTCACCGAAACATTCATCTTTGATGGATCCATGGCAGGTTCCGGAACAATATTTACCTCTTCAAAGAAATCCAGACGTTGCAAACGCTGTGTGCTGGTACGAAGAGCCTTGGAGTCAAAAACACCTCCTTCTGCAATTTTCAGTTCCCGCCTGATAACATTGTCTCTGGTACGGCTGTTTCCCTGAATAGCAATGCGTTGAATATAAACCAGGTCGCCCTTTTCAATATGGATGTCAATATCCACTCGGGCACCGGTTGCAGATTTGTTCATTCGTGGGCGGATATCAGCAAAGGCATAGCCTTGTTCCGAATAAAAATCAGTGACTTTCAAGATGTTTTCACGGAGAGCCTGGCGATTGATAAATTCGTCATTCTGAATGCTTAGAAATTCGCGTAACATTTGTTCCGATTCGATCAGATCACCGGAGAATCCGACTGTTCCAACACGGTACCTTGGTCCTTCGTCAATGATGTAGGTGATATAAAGCCATTCTTCTTCCTGGATGACTTGAGGTTTGCCAAGTTTTACTTCAAGAAATCCCTTGTTGTTGTAAAAGGCTCCGAGTTGGGCAACGTCCTGTTCGAGCATTTGCTGTTTCATGAGTCCTGCTTCTGTGAGCCAGGAGAGCCAGTTCTTTTCCCTTGAGGCAACGATATCGCCAAGTTCATCACTATCAAAGTTTTTGTTACCGATAAACTTGATCTCTTTAACGTAGATCTTATCCCCTTCCTCTATAACATAACGAAGTTCTGCTGTTTTGTTGTCCGGGTAACTGATCTGCGGGGTGACCTTTGTATTATAATACCCTTTGGATTTGTAGAGCGCTTTGATGGCCGCGGCACCATGGTTGACCTTATTATTATTCAGGATGGTGTTGGGGCCAATGTTTGCAGCTTCTTTCACTTCATCTTCGGTCATTGCATCAAGGCCGGAGAAATCCACACTGCGAATAAGCGGTTTTTCGCTGACGTCAAAGGTGACGATTTTTCCCTTATCACTGTCTTCCACTTCGATTCGCACATTCTCAAAATAACCCATTTTGAAAATAGCTTTCAGATCACTTCGCAGTGCGGCAGGATCATAGAAATCGCCTGCTTTTGTGAGAACCTTACGAGAAATCGCACCGGAATCGATGCGTTCGTTCCCGGTCGGTGCAATGGAGGCGATAATAAAGTCACGTTCAGTGTAGGCGATAACATCACGCACTATTTCTGAAATGGTACCGGCAAGATTCTCAATGGAGTCGCCTTGGAGATAGTAATATGTGGGTGACGCCGGTGAAAGGATATCGAATACTTTGTAATCAATGCTGATTGTATCCCCTATAACAGTCATGGTGCCCACCGCCACATAATCAAGGCCGGTTTTACCTGCAATTTTTTTGAGATCAGCTGGTGGAGGAGGCCACGACCCTGAGTAATCGACAAGTGCCTGGGCCTCACTTCTTGTCATCATGGTGAAAGAAGAGGGGAATAGGGCGTTTTCCAGGCCACTATCCGTATGAGCCTCTATGCTTTCCTGGTTGCCTGGACTGTTTATTTTCAGTGGCAGGTACGTGGTATTCTGGTCAACGGCAGCAGCAAGATTCGGAAGAATGATGCTGAGTGCGAGGGTGATGACAAGAAGGAAAGAGTTTACATTTCGTAGCTGGATCATGGTCTGTCCTGTTTCTCTTATGAAATTGTGTGGTTATCGATAATGCTGGTGATGAGTTCAATAGTATGACATGTTTCCATGTTTTTGCAAAGGGAACAACGTCATTCGCTGCGCAAATCTTTAAATGGAGAGGTTGAGTCCTGATGCACTGATTTCAGGAGGTCTGCAGGGGATGCGTCAAATTCATGGGACATGGCATTGGGGTGGAGGACTGCTTCACTGTAGGTGGAGATCAGATTTGCATGGGTCCAGCGATTGAGATAGTAAACAACCAACTCCGGAAGCTTTGTGTAAATATTTTCATCCGGGGTGGGGTCTACAAAGCTTGATTCTTGTAGTTTTGTAGAGGAAAGAGTCTGGGTTTTATAAAAACTTTCCAGAAACATCAATTCCGGTGGCAGGTTGCCATTGATACCGATACGGGTCAAACCTTTCAGGAGCAATTCCAGGGTTTTTTTACCAAATGTTGCCATGGAATAGGGGACGTATATTTCTCTTGGACTTTTTAACTCAAGGTATGAGCGAATGGTGAGGATCAGGTCCGCAAGTTCAACCGGCGTCTTGTCGACAAAATGATAGGTTTCTCCACCAAATTCCTCTCTGTTGTTCAGGACGTGGTGGACAAAATGAGGAAATTTATTAGCGTTGGAGTAGGAATGCCTCACGCCTTTCTTTGTGAACAGTACCGGCATAGACTCATCGGCAACGGAAAAAAAGAGGCGGTGAAATCCTTGGATTTTATGATCATGTTCCCCATACACCACAGCAAGACGTATGCATGTGTAGTCGAGACCAACATTTTGGTACATGTACTGTAAGGTCTCTTCAGCCATAAGTTTAGATTTGGCATAGTTGTTCAGCTGGGGCGTGATGGACAGGCAGTCTTCCTCGCTGAGGTTTTCCCCTGTGGGTAAGGTCGCGGCGGAACTCACATGAATATAGGGAATATTGAGGGCCGCAGCTGCGCGTGCCATATTCAATGTGCCCACATAGTTTACTTCAAGGGAGAGCTGGGAGTCGGAACCAATATTGGCAATGGCAGTATTGATTACAAAATCTGGTTTGACGCGTTTGAGGTAATCCCTGATATCTACGGCATTTCTGATGGAAAGTTTTTTGGAGCTCGGCGCGCGCAAGTCTATATTGGCAGAGGTCTGGGTTTTAAAATAATGCGCCAGGGTACCTCCAATAAGACCTGAGCCTCCAATGAGGACACCCATTAGTTTTTTTGGGGAAGAACTCTCTTTTGTCACGATTAGATAGTAATATTATTAGTACAAGTTGTCTCTTTACCAAAGGTTAAGCGTTTACTCTAGCATGAATTCTTAGAAAAGACAGCTTTTTGCGACAAACAAAAATAAAAAGGTGGTAGCCAGGAAAAATCATCTACAATTCTACGGTCAGAAATGTCCGCTGGGAGGTGAATAAAATGAATTTGTAACTAAACGTAAACTTTGAGAACTTCCTTAACGATTTCTATAAAGGATATGAAGAACAGGCTGTCCATATCAGTCTGTTAACTTCGTCCCCTTTTTACGGAGAACCTGAAAAATATAGTGGTGGCCGGTATGAATCTGTTGTTGCTGTCATTCTGTTTTTGCTGTGGACAATATTGTGTGGTGATGGAAACCTTATAATATGATTTTGTCTTCTAGGCAACTAGCTAAAACCACGATGTTTTTATATCCTGTTCTTTTTTAAGGGCCTTTGCATATTCATTCGATGTCGTCCCGGTAGTGAATACAACGTGCAGAGGTTTTAAAAGATGGTAACTATTAGATGTTACATGTTCATTTTAGGAATACTTGAGATGCAGTAGTACTGTAATGGTTAAGGGGTTACTGAAACAGAAGACATTATCACTGGCCATTTAACTCTTTATTTGATTTCACATGACAGAAGCAATGGCATCTCCAAGTTCCTTGAGATCAAATGGCTTTGCAAGAGTAGTACAAAAACCATATTCTTTATAAGATGCCATCACAGGATCGTTGGAATAGCCACTTGCTACAATAATCTTTGCATTAGAATCAATTTTCAAGAGTTTTTCAGCTGCTTCCTGACCACCCATACCTCCGGGGATAGTTAAATCCATAATAACAAGATCAACGGGTGTCTTACTATCCTGCATTTCTTGGTATTTGTTGATTGCTTGCTCACCATCTTCAGCCATAATCGGTTCGTGACCAAGGATTAGCAGCTGTGCTTTTGCAACATCTCGTATCATTTTTTCATCATCCATAATGATAATTCTTGCGGCCTGTGTGGAGGATGTAATTTTAGTTTTTGTTGTTACGTCACTACCTGTAGCTGACAGGGCTGGAAGATATAGTGTGAACGTTGCTCCCTTTCCTGTGGAGGAATTAACAGTCAAATGCCCACTATGTTTACTTATAATAGAGTGACAAATCGCCAGCCCCAATCCACTTCCTTCTCGCTTGGTTGAATAGTAGGGATCAA
>JAOZLI010000326.1 GCA_029934915.1 Desulfocapsa sp.
TCGGACAAGCTCCTAGGCAACTCCCTGAGTCTTTGTGAGGATAAAATCTTCCAGTTTCTTGTGCTGTTCTGAGCTTAGATTCAGAAACTGAATCGAACGCTGGCGGGTCTTGGTTTGCATAAATGTAGAGTCTTGCTCAACTGCTGTATCTTCGATTAACTGACTCTCTATTTTTTCAATGAGGAAATCATCTGAACCAAGAAAAATGCCAAGTTGGTCTGAAACCGGCTGCGTCTTCTCGGTTTCCATATAACGAAACGCAAGCCCACCCATGCTTATGTTTACAATCGGACCAAGGGCATGACTGTTAACAGCCATTGTGCCGTTCTTGGGGGCGAAACGAGTGAATTTTCTTCGTTCGTTATGTTTGGCTGGCTGTTGCACGTGTTTATCCAGATGAATTATTAATCTTATTTTTAAGCATGTAACAAACGTACTGCTTATTGTCGTTAGAATACAAAATTGTTGGGTGGTGGTCAATAGGTATATATACCTATTTTACACACTTTTTTGCAGATTAGGGAGATGGCAATAAATAATTGTCCAAAATATTGCGCCGAATTTTTGTTCGTATTCCTTATCGTCTGTTAATGATGATATCGACGAGGGTGTTGCTCTTCGTTTTCTTCTCATCAGGTTTTGGTTGATGGAGGGGGAGGGTGATGGTAAAAGTCGAGCCAAGTCCCGGGATCCCTTCTGCATGAATAGTACCCCCGTGGCGTTCGATGATCTTTTTGCAGATAGACAGTCCGATACCTGTTCCCTGAAATTGCTGCCTGGTGTGCAGACGCTGAAAAATATCAAAAATCTTCTTCTGGTGTTTAGTGTCAAAGCCGATACCATTATCTTTGATACATATGCGGATATACTGTCGATTGTGCGCATCATCTGAAAATGCCTGATGATGTACTGATATTTCAGGTTTTCTCTTTTCGTGATGATATTTCAGGCTATTGCCAATGATGTTCTGGAAAAGTTGGCGCATTTGTACTGGATCTGCTTCAATGGAAGCCAGGTTTTGATCCACTGAAATAGATGCATCGTATTTTTCGATTCTCATAGCCAGGTCATCGAGCACAGAGTTAATGATTTCGACCAGATTAACCTTTTCAAAGGGTACCGCCTGACTGCTGACTCTGGAATAGAGAAGCAGGCCGTCAATCAGGTTTTTCATTCGTTGTGTTGAACTCTCGATCTGGTTCAGGTAATCGTGGCCTTTCTGTGGAAGTTTTTCAGCACATTTTTTTTGAATACGTTCACTGAAGGCCTGAATCAGCATCAAGGGTTCCTGCAGATCGTGGGAAATTACATGGGCGAAATCTTCAAGCTCTGCGTTTCTAAGGCGCAGGTTTGCGGCAGTTGCACTAAGAGAGTCTTCTATTTTTTTCCAGTTACTGATATCTCTCGTAACTTCTATTATTCCTGTGAGTTTGCCACCGGGTTCTCTAAAAGGGGTGGCTGTAACGATACAGGGTATAACCTCGCCGTTTGCCCTGGTTTTACGCGCTTCAACTTCAACACGTTCGACACCGTTTATGATCCTGGTGAGGGGGCAGCTTTCCGTGTGGCAGAGTTTTCCAGTAAAAACCTCGTAGCATTTATGCCCCTGGATCTCGTTAAGTTTTTTCCCAACCAGTTGGCAGTATGCCTGATTGACACGTATAACGTTGTAATTTCTGTCGATGACATGCATGCCATCCGGGGCGCTGTTGAATATCTGGATAAATTCATCATTGATGGAAACAAGTGCTGCTTCGATGCGTTGTTGTTCTTTGACCCTGGTATCGAGAATCGTATTTGTTTCCTGGAGTTCTGCCGTGCGGTTGGTAACAATTTTTTCGAGATTTTCTTTGATTGAAATGAGCTCTTTTTCCGTCTCCTTTCTTTCTTCAATTTCCCGGGCAAGTTGTCTGTTGCTCTGGAGGATATCTCTTCTGCTTTCCGACAGACGTCTTCCGAAAAAAAGAATGAATGCGATACCGGTTATAGCTGCAAACAGGTGGCTGAGGATCAGCGGCCAGAATGATTTCTGAAAAGGAATGGGGATACTGACAGAGATTGCCCCCCGTATATCGTTCGTATTCGCTGGAGCCGTGTGGCACGGTAGGCAAGAATCTGCGAACGTAAGAGGTGCCATATAGCGGAAAATCTTCTCCCCATTTTCTTTAATAAATGCGCCCTGCTCGGGTGCCCCCCGATTAAAAGATTGCAACCAGGGGATTTCCCAGGGATAGGGGCTGTTTTCAGAGCCCAGTGGGTCAAGACTAGTTATGTGGAATTGGATCTGGCCTTTTTGCTTACTGATTTCAGATATTTGCCTGGTCATGTAGGCCGGGTTTAGAAGGGTGAGCCTCTGGCCAGTGCTGTCTTGTATGGTCTGTCGCTCTTTTGGGAGATATGGGTTCGGGGCACTGTTTTCCGAGGTGTAGACGTATACACCGCCGTGAGCAAGATTCCATCTGCGAGCTGCCATAATCTGCTCAAAAAATGCCCGGGCTGTTTTGTGGGCAACCGAATCCTGTTCCCGGATATCATCTATTGTATTCCAGGTCAGTGAAGATGCAACGGCCAATAACCAGATAAAAATGGCAATTGGGCGATAGTGGGAAAATAATTTACCCATTCAAGTTGCTATGTGTAGTGCGGCTATGTATGAATTGTTTCATAGTAAGCATGTTTTGTTCTGGAGCTCCTGGAGAAAAACTTTTTCATTTTCATCATAGTCTACCGGCACTTCAATAAGATGCACACCGGGACTCTTGAGGCAATTTGATAAAAGGTTGGGGAGTTCGCCATTTTCGGTGACCTGGTAACCTTTTGCGCCATAGCTTTCAGCATATTGTATAAAATTTGGGTTACTAAAATCAAGGCCAAAATCAGGAAAATCCATTCCTTTCTGTTTCCATTTGATCATTCCATAGCCAT
>JAOZLI010000088.1:0-5868 GCA_029934915.1 Desulfocapsa sp.
AAAACTTCATATTCGAGGAACGTAAATTTAGTGGAACGAGGCGTACTTAGGTACGTCGCAGTGACAGTAAATTTGCAGTGACGAAGAAGATGAAGAGTTTTTACGACGCCATCAACAGTTAGCAATACAGCGAGAAAAACAATGGGTAAAAAAGAGCAGGGTGTAGATCGGACAACTGTACTTATACGGGTGATAGCCTGTATGGCAATTTTGGCGGTTGGTGTTGTTGGGTTAAAGGTGTTGAAGGGACGGAAGAAGCCTCCTGCTCAATTCACTGTAAAGGAGCGTCCTTTAAAAGTCGAAGCGCAATCTGTTTCTTATACAAACGTTCCGGTGCTGATCGAAGCCCATGGGCAACTACGTTCCATCCGCATGGTGGAAATTGCAGCAGAAGTTGCAGGGAGTGTTGTCGAAGTTCATCCTCGTTTGCAAACGGGTGAAGTTATAGCTGAAGGAGAGTTGCTGTTTGCCATTGATGATCGTGATTATCGCAGCGATTATGAGAGTAATAAAACTCGTCTGGCCATCTTACAGCGTGATAAAGATCTTACTGTCAGCGAGTTGTCCCGTGTTCGCGCACTCTTTGAGAAAAGCAAAGTGGGAACACGAGCCGGAGTTGAAAAGGCCGAACAGGCGGCCAATAGCAGTGCCGACAGGTTTGCTCAGGTGAAGCAAGCTATGATTCGGGCGGAAATAAAACTTGAACGCTGTCGGGTTGTAGCTCCCTTTACCTGTCGGATCACCAGCAAACAAATTGAAAAGGGGCAGTATGTGGCTCCGGGTAAAATTGTCCTGGGCTTGGCCGATGATTCGGTACTTGAACTGGAAGTACCGCTGGATAGCCGTGATGCTTTTCAATGGTTGCAGTTTGTCGAGAGTTCATCGGCTAATGATGCATGGTTTGCAGGAGTGAAGCCTGTAGAGAGTGAAGTGTTCTGGACAGAAAATGCAGCAAACATGGCTGTGGGAACGTTGAACCGGGTAAGTTCTTTTGATGAAAAAACCAGAACCGTCAAGGTCGTTCTCGATATTGACGCCAGGCAGTTTAGTAACACAAATACGCCAATGCCGTTGGTTGCAGGGATGTTTTGTCGGGTGTTGATCCCAGGAGATACTATGGAACAGGTGGTGGAATTACCACGCTGGGCAGTGAGTTTTGAAAATACGGTCTACGTGATCCGGGACGGTCGTCTGGCCACGGTTCCGGTTACTGTGGCCAGGGTACAGGATGATAAATCCTATATAAGTAAAGGCCTTGAGGCAGGTGAAAGAGTAATTACCACCCGGCTGGTAAATCCCCTGGAACGGAGTCTGGTACAATGAATAACCTCCTTGCCTCCTTTGCCCGTAACACTGTTTTTGCCAATATCCTTCTGCTGTTGATTTTTTTGATGGGTTTTATGGCCACAACCTACATGGTTCGTGAAAGTTTTCCTGAATTTTCCATCGATAAAATTTCCATTACCGTTGCCTATCCTGGCGCAGATCCTGAAGAGGTGGAGGAAGGGATCAATCAAAAGATTGAAGAGGCCCTCGAGTCCGTGCAGGGAATTGATCGCTATACGACAAAATCTGCAGAAAACATAGCCTCCGTGACGGTTGAGGTAAAAGACGGATATGACACAGCCGAGGTGTTGAGCAATGTTGAATCCCATGTGAACGCTATCTCCACGCTGCCCGTTGATGCTGAAAAGCCTGTTATTCGGGAGATTGTTAAAAAACAGGTTGTTATGCTCCTTGCTTTGTCCGGGAATATGAGCGAAAAACAGCTTAAGCACTGGGGCGAGCGGGTGAAGGATGAAGTGAAACTGATTCCTGCCATTACCCAGGTGGAAGCCTATGGCACCAGAGCCTATGAGATCGGTATTGAGATTTCAGAAGAAAAATTACGACAATATGGGCTGAGCTTTGAACAGGTGGCAGTTGCTGTGCGGAAATCCAGTGTGAATCTTGCCGGTGGTACTCTTCGTACCGTTGGCGAAGAGATACGAATCCGTACGGTGGGCCGTAAATACACGGGTGCAGAGCTTGCAGAAATAGTGGTACTTGCACGTCCGGGTGGTGAAATCATCACCCTGGATCGTCTGGCGGAAATTGATGATGGTTTCACTCAGGATCCTATCTTTTCAACCATCGATGATCAGCCGGCAATGTTTGTGCAGATTGCAAAAACAGAGGAAGAAGATGCCATAAAAATATCGGATGCAGTGCAGGCCTTTGTGGCTGCAAAAGCGAAAGTTCTGCCTCCCGATACCCATATATCGGTCTTTTATGATACCACCGATTCTTTGCGGGGTCGTATCAACCTCCTCACCCGTAACGGTATCATTGGTCTATGCCTTGTGTTTTTTATGCTCTGGCTTTTTCTTGATTTACGTCTTTCTTTTTGGGCGGGGCTTGGTATTCCTATCTCCATTGCTGGCGCCATGTTTATCCTCTGGTCTATCGGATCTACCATCAATATGATTTCGCTGTTTGGTCTGATTATGGTCTTAGGGATTGTGGTGGACGATGCCATCGTCGTGGGAGAGGCCATCTATGTGCACAGAAAGCGGGGAGAGCCGCCACTACAAGCAGCAATCGCCGGTGTCTCGGAAGTTGCCATGCCGGTGTTTGCCGCTGTAACCACCACCATTGTTGCCTTTGTTCCTTTGTCTTATGTCGGAGGAACCATGGGGAAATTCGTTGCTATTTTGCCTGTGGTGGTGATTTCCTGTCTGGTGATTTCCCTCATTGAATCGCTTTTGCTGTTACCTGCTCATCTCAGCCATTTGCCTGATTTAAATAAGCCTAAGAAGCTCTGGGGTATCTTTGGACTTATCGAACGCGGGCGAAGTGCAGTAAGCCGTGGCCTTGAGACCTTTATCGAAAAACGGTATGTACCCTTTATCACCGGGGTGTTGAATTGGCGCTATGTCTCTTTGGCAACTGCCATCACAGTTTTGATGTTGACCGTTGGTTTTGTAAAGGGTGGTCTTGTGAAATTTCAGGTGTTTCCAAAGCTTGATGGGTTTGTAATTACCTCCACCGTGGAATATCCCGAAGGAACACCGCCGGATATTACCAGTGAGGCTTTGCAGCAGATTGAAATGGCATTTGATCAGGTGGCCGCAGAACATCCGACACTAAGCGGTGAACCTCTGGTGCGCCAGCGTTTGAAACTGGTTGGTCAGGTTTTGTCAGGGACCATGGGTGCCAGCGGTCCGCATATGGGCTCGATCCAGATTATTCTTTTGCCCTCGGAATTGCGTGGGATTCATTCCAATGATTTGCTTATTGCCTGGGAAAAGGCGGTGGGATTAGTTCCCGGTGTGAAAAGCCTCACCTTTGAAGGCATGGCTGCAGGGCCATCCGGTGCTGAAATTGAAGTGTGGCTGCAGGGACGGGATCTTGCAGATTTGCAGGATGCTGCAGCAAGCTTACAGAAAACTCTGGCAGAATATCAGGGCGTGTATCAAATTCGTTCCGATTACGCACAGGGGAAAAACGAATTGCAGTTGAGTCTGAAACCGGATGCAACCACTCTTGGTCTTACGGTTCAGGATCTGGCTATGCAGATCAATGCCGGTTTCTACGGAAGAGAGGCCTTCCGCCTGCAGCGCGGTCAGGATGATATTCGTGTAAAGGTCAGATATACAGCAGAAGAACGCAGTAGCTTATCGGATTTCGAAAAAGTACATATACGTACTGCAGATGGTCGTGAAGTTCCCTTGCTTTCCGTTGCCAATATCCATTTTGCTCCTGGTTTTTCTACCATCACCAGAGTTGATGGTCTGCGTCGCATTCAGGTTACAGCAGAGGTGAATAACAAGGTCGCAAATTCCGGGGAAATATTTGCGCAACTCGGCAAAACGACCTTTCGGGAGTTGAAACAGGAATATCCTGACGTGCATCTCTCCATGCAGGGGTCCAAGAAAAATACCCGGGAATCTTTTTCCTCTCTGGCGGTTGGCTTCCCCATTGCCATGGTGGGTATTTTTGTTATTATCGCTACCATCTTCAGATCGTATATTCAGCCCTTTATTATTTTATTTACTATCCCTTTTGGCATTATTGGTGCCATTGTCGGACATCTGCTTCTTGGCTATAATCTCTCCATGATGTCTATCTTCGGGATGGTTGCCTTGTCTGGCGTGGTGATTAACGATGCCATTGTTCTTATCGAACGGGTGAACGAGAATCTGGCAAGTGGAATGGAATTTTTTGATGCTATCATTCAGGGCGGGGCCAGGCGGTTTCGGGCAATCTTTCTTACCTCCATTAGTACCGTCGGCGGTTTGTCGCCCTTGATTATGGAGACGGATATGCAGGCCAAATTCCTTATTCCCATGGCCTTGTCGGTGGCCGGAGGTGTTGCTTTCGCAACGGTTTTGACCCTGGTGCTGATACCGAGTCTGCTGGTAATCGTGAACGATTTCAGGCGAGTGATTGCCAAAGGGGTGAGCGGTAAATGGCTGCCTCGTGAAGCGGTTGAACCTCGTGTATTGAAAAAACAGGAAGAGATATGAAACGACATTTGATATGCTTTTGTTTAGCCTCGGCAATAACCCTCAGCGTTACGACCGTAAACGCAGCCACAGATCTGGATAACGTGGCAGAGTTAGATCTGCAGAAAGCACAGGCCATAGCCCTTGCTGATAATCCATCGCTTGCCGCTGCGGCAGAACGTGTGGAGCAGGCCAGGCAGCGAATAGCACAGGCTCGGTCATTATATTATCCAAGTGTTGACGCAGGTGGCTCTGTCATTCATAACACGATGTCTCAGAATGATGCCGGCCTGCAGTCTATCCTGGCAGGCGGTGCTGATGTTGACAGAACCACTGAGAGGTATGGTGTTTCACTTTCTGCTTCGTGGTTGTTGTTTGATGGCTTTTCCCGAAAATTTACAAATCTCATCGCAGAATATGGTCAGCAGGAAAGTGAACAGTCAAAACGTGATGCACAGCGCCTTCTTTTACAATCCGTGGCCGGGAGTTATTATGGTGCACAGCTTGCTAAATATAATAAAACCATTGCAGAAGCTGATTTCTCCTTTAATTCAAAACAGGCAGGTGAAGCACAACTGAGTATGGATGCTGGTGCCGGGTCGCTTTCAGCAGTTTTGAATTTTCAGGTGCAGATGAATAATGCCTCCACTGATATTCTGGTGGCCGAAAGGGATTATGATTTAGCTCTGTATGGATTGGCCGTACTCCTTGGTCGGGAATCCGGTGAAATGCCAGACGGGGTGCGTTTAGCCAAAGTTGATATGGTGGCGGAGTCCCAATTTTTCCCTTTAGTTGTAGAACACTTACTGGCAGTGGCCACGAAAAATCGCCCAGATCTGCTTCGCCAGGAGTTGAGTTTTCAGCGGGCAGAATCCAGCGTGGGTGTGAAACAGGCTGCCTACTACCCAACGCTTGCCCTGCAGGGGGGCGTGGATGGAACGCGAAGTGAGGACATGGGCTTTGAAGGAGATGATTTTGGTTCGTCAATCGGAGTAAAGTTGAGCTATAATCTTTTTCGGGGACAAGGCGATGCTGCAAAAATTGCAGAGGCACAAGCTGTCAAGCGAGAAGCCGCAAGAAGTCTTGAACAGCAAAGGAATACAGTACAGAGCGAAGTACGTCAGGCAATAACCAAACTCGAACAGGCTCGGGCGCAACTCAAATTGCAACGGGCATCTGTAAAACTTGTGGAACAGACCCGGGATCTTGTCGAGGAAGGCTATAAGGCCGGACAGGAATCCCTGGCTCGGTTTAACGAAGTGCAGCGTGATCTTGTCCGTACGCAGTCTCGTCTTGCTTTGTCATTGATTAGTCTCTACAACAATCGTTTTGCACTGAAAACTGCCACTGGTGAGTCTTTGCTGCCTTAGGGTTCGTTCAT
>JAOZLI010000088.1:5968-9557 GCA_029934915.1 Desulfocapsa sp.
CCTGCTGTCAGGATTATTCTGCTTGTCGATTTCTGCAAATGTATTTCATGAAATTCCCCTCAAGTCCCCCCGCCCCATACTGCTAACAGATCGTTAAGCAAACTGTTAACCGAATCAGGCTGTAAAATAATTTTAGTTGTTAAATCATGCCGTTGGAAATGGGCACGTAAATTGCTAGTGAGGAAGTTCGTAAATAAAAAAAGATGCGATTTCCTCGTGTAAGCTGTTGTGTCGGATATTTTTTGGGGTCTGTCAGGGAGGGCAGGGGGGAATCTTTATAATTTTAATGTAGTAACCGAATAATCGGAGGAAGAATGAAGAAAATTTCTATTATTTCAATCGTGGCCCTTGGTGCCATCCTTGGGAGTTCTCAAGGGTTTGCAAATGATCATCATGAAATTGAGGGGCCCTTTGAGTCTCCCATGGATGTCACTCTGACCTGTCTGGAGTGTCATGAAGATGCTGCAAAGGAAGTGATGGCAACCACTCATTGGACCTGGGAAAAGATGCAGCGAATTCCAGGAAAAGGCACTGAGATGCGTGGGAAGAAAAATGCCATTAACAATTTCTGTGTATCTGTTGCTTCAAACGAGCCACGCTGTACCAGTTGTCACGTTGGCTATGGTTGGAAAGATGACAGCTTTGATTTTACAGATGAGTCCAGGGTCGATTGTTTAGTTTGTCATGATACCACCGGCACCTACAGGAAACCAGCTGCAGGTGCTGGAATGCCCGCAGGTTTTACCGGCAAGGCCAGTGTGGATAAAAATCCAGTGGATTTGGTGAAGATTGCTCAGAACGCTGGGGTGCCAACCAGGGAAAATTGTATTAATTGCCATGCTTATGGTGGTGGTGGAAATAATGTGAAGCCTGGTGATATGAGCGCTGCCATGATAAATCCAGATAAAGACTTGGATGTTCATATGGATTCTGGGGGCCTTAATTTTACGTGTCAGCAGTGTCATAAGACGGATAGCCATGATATCCCCGGTCAGTCTCTCCTGGTTTCTCCAGGTGCTGATTCAACCATGGAATGTACTGATTGTCACGGTGACAGCCCGCACAGGTATCAGTTGCTTGCCAAGACCTATAATGAGCACACAGAAAAAATTGCATGCCAAACCTGTCATATTGCCCATTATGCAAAAGCGGATGGAACGAAAATGAGTTGGGATTGGTCCAAGGCGAAAAATCCAAAAGATTTGCCTGAGGATCAACGTGTAATCAAGGAGCATGGGCACGCAGTGTATCTGAATCATAAAGGTAAATTCACCTACGAGACCAATGTCGTTCCGACCTACGCCTGGTTCAATGGGACTACCGGTGCCTATGCAATTGGTGATAAGATTGATCCAACCAAGATGACAGTACTGAATCAACCCATGGGTGATAAAAATGACCCAGATGCGAAGATCATGCCCTTTAAAGTGCATACGGGTAAACAGATTTATGATACGAAGTTCAGCTACTTTATTACTCCCAAAGTGTGGGGGCCAAAGGGTGATGCCGATGCATACTGGCAGCAGTTTGATTGGGATAAGGCGGCCATTGCAGGTATGAAAGCCAGTGGTCTCGAATATAGTGGTGAATTTGGTTTTGCGGCCACCGCATCCTACTGGCCAATTAACCATCAGGTTGATCCAAAAGAAAAAGCGCTTAAGTGCCTTGATTGTCATAAGGAAGGCAGACGCCTTGATTGGAAAGCTCTTGGATATAACGGTGACCCGCTGGAAGTTCAGGATTGATACGATAGAAGCTGTTGTTAGCCTCGCTTAGGTCGTGTTGCAGTAGTCCTCTTTCGAAAGAGGACTGCTGTTTTTTTGTTTTATGCCCATCATCTGCTGTGCAAAGTTACCCTTCGTAGTGTTCTCCTTTTCGTTTTTGTTCTGAATATTCAGTCATTTATGTTGCGCTCTCAGCTTCGGCACCTCAACAGGCGGTTCCCGTAAATCAGTGTGTAATACGAAAGTTAACATTGTTTTAACGTTAACCTTAAGTTAACATGTGTTAAGCGGAGTGTGTGTTGGGGATATACTGATAAGAAACCCGTAACAGGTCTGAGGTCCTTATGGAACGGATAAGAGAGTATTTTTATGACAACTGGAAGGATGTTGTCGATAAAATGAAAGAAGGGCTTATGATCGTGAGTCTTGAAGGTCGTATCCTCTATGTGAATAAGGCTCTGGAAGACATGTTTCTTTTTAGTAAAGAAGAATTACTGGGAGAGGGCTGTGAAATTCTTGAGTGTGATAATTGTTTTGGGCATAATCTCAGTAAGGAGGGCAAAAGATGCGCTCTTTTTCGCAGGGGGGATGTGAGTGATCTCCGTTGTTCTTTTAAAAAAAAGAATGGGGAACGTATTCAGGTTCTCAAGAATGCCACTGTTTTGACGGATAAGGATGGGGAGATAGTGGCCGGTGTCGAGACATTAACAGATCTTTCTACCGTCGTTGATAAAGAGCAAGTTATCTGTGATTTGCGAAAGCAGCTTAATGAGGAAGGCGGGTTTCACGGACTTATTGGCAATAGTCCTGTAATGAAGCAGGTGTATGATCTTATTACCAGTGCTGCGCAATCGAATGCCTCTATAATTATTTATGGTGAAAGTGGTACAGGTAAAGAGCTGGTGGCCAATGCTATCCATCAACTGAGTAAACGAGTGGGTGGAAAATTTATCAAGGTGAATTGTGCCGCTCTCAATGAGAGCATCCTTGAGAGTGAGCTGTTTGGGCATGCTAAAGGGGCTTTTACTGGAGCTGATCGAGTCAGGATAGGTCGATTTGAGGCGGCAGATGGCGGATCAATTTTTCTTGATGAAATAGGTGATTTACCCATTGCCACTCAGACCAAACTTTTACGCGTCTTGCAGGAACAAGAGGTGGAAAGAGTGGGCGATCACCAGCCCATATCCATTGATGTTCGAGTTATTTCTGCAACCAATAAAAATCTTAATAGCTTGATGTCCGAAGGAACGTTTCGGGAGGATTTGTACTATAGGATAGGGGTGTTGCCAATCAATCTTCCCGCCTTACGGCAACGCCTTGACGATTTGCCACTGTTGGTGGAAACATTTATCGAGCGGTATCGTCTAAAAACTGGAAAAGATATCTCCTCCATCAGTAAAGAAGCCCTTGATCGCATGGCTAGTTATTCATGGCCTGGGAACGTGCGTGAACTGATAAATGTGATAGAGTATGCATTCGTAATTTGTCCTGAAGGTGAGATTACCCCGAGTCATCTTCCTCAACATTTTCAGCTTTCTTCAGGTCGTCGTGCTGGTGATTATTGTGCGAGTAATACTCGTACTGTAACTGGGCGGCGCCAGCAACTTCTTGATGTCTTAAATGAAACAAGAGGGAACAAATCTGAAGCAGCAAGAGTCCTGGGGATTTCCAGGGTAACTCTATGGAAGCAACTGAAAAAACTTAATATTACAGTGGATAAGTCTGCTTATTAATGACAGGTGCCTACAAGTAACAGGTTGGTAAGAGAGGGTACAGAATAAAAAAAGAGTATGATTGCCTGTTGCAACCATACTCCTTGTGTACGTGTGTAAGGTAAGGTCTGCTGATCAATCAATCAATCAATC